>JAYUHI010000537.1:0-6923 GCA_043767095.1 Bacteroidota bacterium | reverse complement strand
CGTGGCTCCCGGAACCAACGAGAAGAGCAACCCCAACGCCATGAAAACCATTTCGAAGAACACCATCTTCACCAATGTGGCGGTAACGGATGATGGCGATGTGTGGTGGGAAGGAATGACGAAAGAGGCACCAAAAAATTTAACCGATTGGCGCGGACAGAAGTGGGATCCTGCTTCCGGCAAACCTGCCGCGCATCCCAACGCACGCTTCACCGCCCCCGCTTATCAATGCCCGTCCGTTGACTCTGATTGGGAAAATCCTGAAGGTGTTCCTATCGGTGCATTTATTTTTGGTGGAAGGAGAAGCACAACTATTCCGTTGATTTATCAGGCACACAACTGGAATTACGGAGTATATCTGGCAGCCACCATGGGTTCTGAAATGACGGCTGCTGCTTTTGGAGAAATTGGAAAAGTAAGACGCGACCCATTTGCGATGTTGCCCTTCTGCGGCTACCACATGGGCGATTACTTTAACCATTGGCTTCAGTTTGGGCGCGATATTCCGAACCCGCCCAGGATTTTTGGCGTGAACTGGTTCAGGAAGGATGAGAAGGGGAATTTTTTGTGGCCGGGCTTTGGAGATAATATGCGTGTGCTCAAATGGATTGTACAAAAAATTCGCGGACATAGTAACGCAGTCGAAAGCCCGATCGGCTGGATGCCCCACTACAATGACCTGGACTGGACAGGCTCAAATTTTACCAAACAGCAATTCGATCAAATCATGTTCATCGACCGCGAGCAATGGAAGCAGGAGTTGCTTTCGCATGCTGAATTATTTGAACGTATGTATGACAAGCTTCCCAAAGAATTTATTTTCATGCGGGAATTACTGCTTTCCAGTTTATGGCGTTCTCCGGAGAAGTGGAGTTTGGAGCCGGAGTAGCTCCCCCCTTTTCCATCCAAATTCTCAAAAAGGCTGAAATTGCCATCCTTGAAAATGTCAAATGGCATTTGATAATTTCAAGGTTGGTGTTTTTTGGTATTTTTACTTTTTTATTCACTCCACATTAAAAACCGGCAACTTTATCTTCACTGTTTTCAACACTTTCTTTAAATATTCATCCTTGAAAATGTCAAATTGCATTTGATATTTTCAAGGATGGGCTTACCTTTGTTTTATGATTAGCCGCCACTTAGAAGACGATATTCTCCGCGCGTTAAAGGCATTCCCTGTGCTGGTGTTGCTAGGGCCGCGCCAAGTGGGCAAAACCACCCTGGTTAAGCAAATTGCAGAAAACCTGAAGAAAAAGGTGCACTATCTTGACCTGGAAAAACCCAGTTCGCTGGCTGCTTTAAAGCATGACACTGAAGCATACTTATCGGCTTATGTTAATCATTGTGTGATTATAGATGAAGTGCAACGGTTGCCTGAACTCTTCCCGCTGTTGCGGGCATTGGTTGATGAGAAAAGAATGGCCGCCCGTTTTATAATGACTGGTTCTGCTTCACCTGAGTTGCTCAAAGGTGCGTCTGAAACTTTAGCCGGCAGGGCTATGTACAGTTATCTGCACCCGATATTGCTAAGTGAGTTGCCGGAAAGTATCAGTATGCGCAGCCATTGGCTGAAAGGCGGGTTCCCAACGCCACTCACCATCAAGAGCAGCACGTTGAGGTGGAACTGGATGGACTCTTTTATCACTACCTACATAGAGCGCGACCTTCCTTTTTTGTTTGATGTAAAGTTCTCGCCCATCACCATGCGTAAACTCTGGCAAATGCTGGCGCATATTCAAGGCAGTATTTTAAACGCCAACAATGTGGGCAACTCGCTGGATATAACCGGAACCACGTTGAAACGTTATCTTGATTTTCTGGAAGGCGCTTTCATTATCCGCAGGCTTCCACCGTTTTTTATCAATGCCGGCAAACGATTGGTGAAGGCCCCGAAGATTTATATCAATGACTCAGGCATTTTGCATTTCCTGTTAAATATTCATTCCGAAAAAGAATTACTTAATCATCCATCCTTAGGAAGTTCATGGGAAGGATATGTGGTGAGCCAAATCGCGTACGCTAAAAACTCACGGCTTGATATTTACTACTATCGCACACATGCCGGTGCTGAGTGCGATGTAGTGCTGGCGCGTGGCCATGAAGTAAAGGCTTGCATCGAAATAAAATACGGACAAACGCCAAACATCACAAAAGGGTTTTATCAATCCGTTCAAGACCTGGGATGCGATAAAAATTTTGTCATCACGCCTTTTGAAACCGACATAAGTTCCCGGCCTGGTGTGCGGATGGTGGGATTGAAAACTTTTATTGACAAGTATTTGAAAAAACTGGAATAACGGTGCGGGTTCTATTTCTTCTCTTGCCTTTTTCATTTTAATGGCCTAAGTTTAGAATTAACTGAATCCTACCTATTCATTTGATGAGTTTAACTAACCAACTCCAAACCATCCGTACCGGATTTTCTTCAACTTTTTGGATTGCCAACACACTTGAACTTTTTGAACGGCTTGCTTTTTATGGGGCCAAAGCTGTCCTCACTGTTTATCTCGCTAATAAGGTCGGATTGGTGAATGAAGCGGGAACGTTAGCCGGCCTTTTTAGCGGAGTAATTTATTCTTTGCCCATTGTTGCTGGGGTGTTGGTTGATAAGTATGGATTCCGCAAAACCTTAATGGCGTGTTTCGCCATATTTTCAATTGGCTATTTTTTAATTGGCCTCGCGGGTTTGGAATGGGGCCAACAGATTACGGAAATGGTCGGTAAGAAAGCTTACATGATTGCTGTTCTTCTCCTTACGGCAATCGGGGGTTCATTAATAAAGCCTTGCATTGTTGGAACAGTTGCCAAGACCTCTAAAGATGAAACGCGCTCGCTGGGTTTCGCCATTTATTACACGCTGGTAAATATTGGCGGGGCACTGGGCCCCGTATTGGCGCTAAGCGTTCGCTCAAACCTGGGTATTGAGTATGTGTTGATGATGTCGTCTATTACATCGGCATTGCTGTTCATCGGAGCAATTCTTTTTTTTAAGGAACCTATTGATGAATCTTCGAATGAAGTAAAACGCACATTCGGGAAAGTATTTTCGGATATGGTTCTCGTTTTTAAAAACCTGAAGTTTATTTCCTTCCTCGTTATTTTCTCCGGCTTCTGGATTATGTTCTGGCAGATTTTTTATTCCTTCCCATTTTATGTCACGGATGTGTTAAAGTTTGCCGATTTTGAACTCCTCGAAACAGTTGATGCATTTTGTATAATTTTCCTCACCGTTCCCATGACCGCTTTAGTAAAAAAATGGCAACCCATAACCGCCATGACTTTAGGATTTGTTATCGCAAGCCTTTCCTGGATTATTATTGGAGCGTTTGGGACTGTCTGGTCTGCCATTTTGGGTGTGGCCGTTTATGCAGTGGGTGAAGCAACACAAGCTCCCAGGTTCTACGAGTATGTAAGTTCCCTGGCGCCCAAAGATCAGGTTGGCACCTATATGGGCTTCGCTTTTTTGCCTGTTGCCATCGGCTCATTTGCGGCAGGCCCAATTGCCGATTGGCTGCGAACATCTTATCTCGATTCTAATCCAGCCATGATGTGGTATATTTTGGCCATGATTGGAGGAGTGTCAACCATTCTTATGCTGCTTTACAATTACTTTTTTGTATCCCGAAACATCGGGTCAAACAACTAACGAATAACAACCATCAACGAACAACCAACAATTAAATGGACAACTTCAAACCCTACATCTCAGCCGACCAAAACATTGCTGAATTCACTGTTAAGTCAGTTGTGTTTGGATCTTTGTTCGGTATTATCTTCGGATGCTCCACGGTGTATCTGGCCTTAAAGGCCGGTCTCACCGTTTCTGCCTCCATTCCTATTGCCGTGATTGCGATCACGCTGGGAAGAAA
This sequence comes from Bacteroidota bacterium, assembly GCA_043767095.1. Lineage (GTDB taxonomy): Bacteria > Bacteroidota > Bacteroidia > Cytophagales > Cyclobacteriaceae > ELB16-189. Next base: position 3,054 of record JAYUHI010000537.1, on the reverse strand, counting down.
ATTTCTGAAGACCACCATCCTGGAGAATAACATCATTCAAACGACCGGTTCTGCGGGTGAATCCATTGCAGCCGGTGTAGTGTTTACACTTCCCGGCTTTTTGTTCTTATCACCGGGCGCGAATGGTGATACATACTTTAACTACCTCACCATTTTAATTCTCGCTGCCTTTGGCGGCATGTTAGGAACGTTAATGATGATTCCGTTGCGCAGATCATTGATTGTAAAAGAACATGGAACGCTTCCATATCCTGAAGGAACCGCCTGTGCTTCAGTGTTGCAAGCAGGGGAGAAGGGTGGAGAGTTTGCCAGGACAGCATTTATGGGTATGGGTGTGGCGCTTGGTTATGCTATTCTACAGAAGGTATTTCACGTGATTGCAGAAGTTCCAACTTTCATTACCACGCAAACCAATAAATTTTGGCCTTCGGCTACTACCAATGGTGAGATTACACCGGAGTACTTAGGCGTGGGGTATATCATCGGGCCAAAGATTGCCGGTGTGTTAGTAGCTGGTTCAGTGCTGGCCTGGTGGGCCATGATTCCATTAATGGCTACACTTGTTCCTGCGGATACCATTGCCTTGCAGTTGGTAAAGTTGGGATACCTCGTTGATATCAACACCGGTGGCGGCCCCGGAACCTGGGACCCAGCGAATCATACATTTACCAATTATGCAGCTGCTATTTATCGCGCCTACATTCGTCAGATTGGTGCAGGTGCAGTGGCTGCCGGTGGTTTTATTACGTTGATAAAAACCCTCCCCACCATTGTAAGTTCTTTCAAAGAAAGTATTGCATCATTAAAAGAGAAGAGCGAAGCAGGAATCTCAAGGACAGAGAGAGATCTGTCTTTTAAGGTAGTCATTATTGGAAGCGTTGTATTGATTGCTGTGTTGGCCTTTATGCCGGGTATTCCGGGCGATAGCCTCATCCAAAAATTATTGATTGGTGTACTCATCATTGTCTTCGGATTTTTCTTTGTTACTGTAGCGAGCCGTATTGTTGGCTTAGTCGGATCAAGCAACAGCCCTATTTCAGGAATGACCATTGCCACCTTGATGGGAACGTGCTTGATCTTTACATCCGTGGGATGGAGCGGTGAGTTTTTTGAACCGCTGGCTCTTGTGGTGGGAGGTATGATTTGTATTGCTGCTGCCAATGCAGGGGCTACGTCTCAAGATTTAAAAACAGGTTATATAGTCGGAGCGACACCACGTTATCAGCAATTAGCCTTATTCATTGGAGCGATAGTTTCTTCCATCGCCATCGGATATGTAATTAAGGTAATGGATACGCCAACCCCTGATATGGTGGTACAAGGACTTACACACGCTATCGGAAGCGATCGTTATCCTGCACCTCAAGCAACATTAATGGCAACGCTGGCAAAAGGAATTTTATCCTTTAACCTCGACTGGCAATTTGTAATGGTGGGTGTGTTCATTGCCGTGATGATTGAGCTATGCGGTATTAAGGCGTTGGCTTTTGCCATCGGATTATATCTTCCACTTTCCACAACCCTTCCCATCTTCATTGGTGGAGCCATTAAAGGTGTGATTGATTGGAGAGCCGAGAAGAACCTGCCTGCCGGACAGGCAGGAAAAGAGGCAGTGGTAGAAGATGATTTAGGGAAGGGAAGTTTGTTTGCTACTGGATTAATTGCCGGTGGTGCATTAGCAGGTGTAATTGTGGCACTTCTCTCCGTGAATGATAGTGTATATAAGTTTTTGCAAGGCATTAGTGCCGAGCACGGATTATCATCAGTCTTGGGTGCCGGTGGTTATGCACTGTTGGGCACCGCCTTCTTTATTACGATGAGTTTGATACTATATAGAACAGCTACTAAAAAATAAACTATGGTGCGAATATGGTTTCCAATGCCTGGCTGGTGCGTACCCCTCATATTAATTTGCACCGCATGCTCAACAACATCAAAATTTGAATTGACCGAAGGCACTTACGAATTCAGACAAGAGGGGCTGCCGTTTAAGAGGGTTGATTTGTTGTTTGATTCCAATGATAGTATTAGGATTTTCGAAAAATCTATACCGGTTGCCATTAAGATTGACATGCCGCAATATTTCCGTCTCAAGACTTTTGACCTTGATGCGGTGACGGTTCCATTCAAATTCAGGCCTGAGGCATCATTGTTGCCACGACAGTTGACTACCGATTTCAATGGAAATATTTATCTAGGCTACCGGGTGGACAGAATTAAACTTACCTATCAAAATACACCATTAGGCTCTCGCCAAAAGCTTAAGGAGATTGGGTTTAGTGCCGGTGTCTTTGGAGGGTTGGGCACTACTTTCATTAGCCCATGGACTACAACAGATCCTGCCTTTACAGATGAATATAATGGATGTATTTTATCACGGGGGCTGGCATTCCTGGTTGGCGTTAACAACCTCACCTTCGGATTAGGAGTTGGCTGGGATTACCTTACCGATCGCGACAAAGACATTTGGATTTATCAGAACAAGCCCTGGTATGGCTTTACGATTGGCCTCAACGTGAACTGATTTATGGACACATCTAAAAACTAATAATGGAACGCAGATGACGCAGATGATTATGATAAATTATGATTTTATCAGCGGTAATCTGCCCAATCAGTGTCATCAGCGTTCTATTTGTATTCATTCGTGAGTTATTACAGGTCCCCTTATGTCAATCGATTTTCTAAGAAAACTGTGCAGCCGGTTTCCCGGAACAACCGAAGATATTAAGTGGGGCAACGACTTGTGTTTTTGCGTGGCAGGGAAGATGTATTGCGTTACCGTACTCGAAGGAGCATTTAAATCCAGCTTCAAGTGCGATGAAGAAGACTTTGCCTCGTTAACCGAGAGAGAGCATATCATTCCATCACCATATATGGCCCGCAACAAATGGGTGATGGTTCAAAAGTCCTCCGCCCTCACGAAAAAAGAATGGGAGTTTTTTATCAGGAAGTCTTACGATTTGATTGCCTCGAGGCTTCCCAGGAAAGTTCAGTCTAAAATCGGTTACATCCCCATTGCCTAATCCCTAATCCCTAATCCCTAATCCCTAA
>JAYUHI010000536.1:0-6928 GCA_043767095.1 Bacteroidota bacterium | reverse complement strand
AATAGGTGAATTAAAACGGGCCGGAAAAACCTGAATGCAATTATTTTAGGAACTTTTTCGGCTCTGTTTTTTTTAGCGCTGCGGATTTAAGGTATTAGATATTCTGAATCGATTTCCCTGGACAGACTTGTTGAACAAAATGAAAGGCGTTGAGGAATCAGCAATTCATTACGCACCAACACTTGAAATTGAAAACAAAGCCAATGCAAACCTTCTAAGCATTACTTATCGAGAGGAGGAGAAAGGAAATGAGTTCTATATCTTTTACACAAGGCCAAAAACTACAACCAGATTTTTTGGGTTGATTAAAGATACTGACGACCACTTTTATTCAGAGCGAACGGGGCAAACCATGAGTGAAGTCAAAGACGCTGTTAAAGCATTGATAGCAGACGACTTGCTGACGCTGGAGAAAAGATGGGGATAGATAAGGTTGAATAAAGCCGGGCTACTTATTACCCAATAATCCTCAAGACTGTGACAAAGTTTCCTGCATTTGTTCTTTTAGGATTTGTAATACTCTTCTCTGCTTGCAGGCAGGACTATCAACCCAAACCACTCGGCTACAACCGACTCATACTTCCCGAACCGGCATACCGGCTTTCGCCTGATACTTTACCCTACCGGTTTGAATATTCCCGGTACGCCAAATTTCTGAACGACACTTCGTGGGTGAGTGATAAACACTGGGTAGAAATTTACTACCCGGAAATGAAAGCCAACATCCACATCACTTATAAGCGAATTCAAAACCTTCGTCAACTCAAGGAATATTTTAATGATGCCTTCGTGCTCACGGCCAAGCATCAAATAAAAGCCAATGCTATTGATGAGATTATTGTAAAGACTCCTTCGGGGAAAACCGCTACTGTTGCCGAATTAACCGGAGAGGTGCCCAGCCAATTTCAGTTTACCATTACCGATTCAACCCGGCATTTTTTGAGAGGTGCCGTTTATTTCTACACCAAAGTGAACAACGACTCCCTCGCACCGGCCATTGAATATGTGAAGAAAGATGCCATGCATTTGATTAACACGCTCGATTGGCGAAATGAATAGAAGATTGTATTTTTGAATATGCTATCCAAAGAAAAAATACTGCAAACCGTAAAAGATCTTCCCGATAAGTTTTCAATTGAGGATCTTTTTGAAAGGATTATCCTTCTGCAAAAGATTGAGATGGGTCTTGAGCAAGCAAATGCAGGTCAAACCGTTTCAACAAAGGAGGCTAGGAAAAAACTTAGCAAATGGCTGTTGAAGTAAGGTGGACATTATATTCGCTTGAAGACATTGAGAACATTGCTGAATTTATTTCCAAAGGTTCGCTGTTCTATGCTCAAGTCCAAACTGAACGATTTTTTCAACGCGTTGAAATACTAGAAACCTATCCACAGGCAGGCCGAAAGGTTCCTGAAATTAACTCCCCTGATATTCGAGAGTTAATTGAAGGGAACTACAGGATAATTTATCGAATCATTAACGCAAGCCTGGTTGAAATTCTGACGGTACACCCAAGTAGTAGGCTTCTAATGAACAATCCATTTCAAGAATAAAGCTGAATGAGTCCACCAACTTTATTCGAGACTAAAGTCGAATTCCTCAAAGGCGTAGGCCCACAGCGCGCGGCACTCCTGCAAAAGGAGTTGAATATTTTTACGTTCGGGGATTTGCTTGGTCATTACCCATTCCGTTATGAAGACCGCACCCGCTTTTATTCCGTGGCCGAAACCCACGAGAACATGCCCTATGTTCAGCTCAAAGGCAAAATTTCAAGTATTGGGATAGAGGGGGGCAAATGGAAAAAAAGACTCGTGGCAGATTTTACTGATGGCACGGGCACCATTGAACTCGTTTGGTTCCAGGGCATCAACTGGACAATGGACAAAGTAAAGAAGGGTGTGGAGTACGTGGTGTTTGGAAAGCCAAACCTGTATGGAAGAAAAATTTCCATTGCGCATCCGGAGATTGAACCCCTCAGTGAGCGAAATGAAGCAGCAGGGTTTCTCCAGCCTGTTTATCCGCTCACGGAAAAACTCAAGGCTAAATACATCGACAGTAAACTCATCGGGAAATTAGAAGCAGCCATTTTGAAATCGGCCGAAAGGCAAATCCGGGAAACGCTGCCTGATGCTATCCGGCAAAAGTTTAACCTGATTGCCCGTGCGGAGGCTATCAGTCAAATCCATTTTCCGGAATCGCACGAGAGGCTTGCAGCCGCTCAGCTTCGGTTAAAGTTCGAAGAGCTTTTCTACATTCAGTTGCGCCTGCTGAAACTAAAATTGGTGCGCGAAGAAAAATTTGCCGGCCAAATTTTCAGCAACACTTCACTCTTAAAACAATTTTACGAATCTCACCTTCCTTTTGAATTGACTGGCGCGCAGAAAAAGGTAATTCATGAAATTTATGCTGACCTGAAATCCGGAAGGCAAATGAACCGCCTGCTGCAGGGCGATGTGGGCAGTGGCAAAACTATTGTGGCTTTTATCTGCATGCTGATCGCGATCAGCTCGGGCACACAAGCGGCTTTAATGGCCCCCACCGAGATTCTGGCTAATCAGCATTTCAAAAATTTAAAAGTCTTTGCCGACCTGATGCAAATTCCCATCGCCATGCTCACGGGGTCGAAGAAGAAATCAGAAAGAAAAAAACTTCATGAAGGTCTTCAGGACGGTTCAGTAAAAATTTTGGTAGGCACACATGCGCTGATTGAAGATGAAGTACAGTTTCAGAATCTGGGACTAGTGGTTATTGATGAGCAGCATCGCTTTGGCGTGGCCCAGCGCTCAAAGCTCTGGCAAAAAACCGCGAAGTATTACCCGCATGTTCTTGTGATGACGGCCACTCCTATTCCCCGCACCTTGGCCATGACATTGTATGGCGACCTCGATATTTCTGTGATTGATGAATTGCCGGTGGGTCGAATACCTATAAAAACGGAACACCGGTTTGATTCGCACCGGTTGCAGGTGAATCAATTTATTCGTACGCAGATTGAGGAAGGCCGCCAGGTTTATGTGGTGTATCCGCTCATCGAAGAGTCAGAAAAGCTTGACCTCAAACATTTGATGGATGGCTATGAAAGCATTTCACGCGCTTTCCCTGACCTGGCCATCAGCATTTTGCATGGCCAGATGAAACCGGAGGCTAAAGAATATGAAATGAAACGTTTTCAAAAAGGCGAAACAAAAATTATGGTGGCCACTACCGTGATTGAAGTGGGCGTGGATGTGCCGAATGCTTCGGTGATGGTGGTGGAGAGCGCGGAACGATTTGGTTTGTCACAACTGCATCAATTGCGAGGCCGGGTGGGACGGGGAGCCAAACAATCGTATTGTATTTTGATGACGAGTTTTAAACTAAGCGAAGATTCTAAAACCAGAATGCAAACTATGGTGCGCACCAACAACGGGTTTGAAATTGCCGAAACCGATTTGAAACTCCGCGGCCCTGGCGACTTAATGGGCACCCAGCAAAGCGGGCTTCTCGATTTAAAAATTGCCGACCTGGTGAAAGACTTTCAACTCTTGCACGATGCTCGCGAGGTAGCTAAAGAAATTTTGCGCAACGATCCGGAATTAACGAATGAAGCCAACAAACCCATTCGCGTTCAAATCGATTCCTTAAAAAAGAATGAAATTAGCTGGAGCCGGATTGGGTAATGATGTTTACTCAAAAGAAATATTTACCCACTATACTCTTGCTTGTTCTTTAATTAGTGGTTTCCCCAGTAGAGGTAAATTACTGTTTGCAACTGGAACCCACTTTTCTATTGCCTCCAGTCTTTTTTCAATTTTTATTAATTGTCCATTTACTCCTTCAAACTTCTTATCTATTTTCTTGAACAGTTTAGAGTTTTCAGATTTTAATATGTCTGAAATATGCTTTATGTCTTTGGGGGTTAATGCCATAATTTGATTTTAGGTTATGTCGCCTTAAATTTATTACTATATACCACCAAATAACAAGATGGTTCAAAAATTCCACAATACATTTTAACATCAACTCTAAACTTGACAACAAAATTTAGGTTTAAATGTCCTAATGGTGGAATTTTCCCATTTTGAATTAATATTTGTAAAATCAAATGTCATTTGGTCCCCTTTGATCTTTCATAAAGCAAAATCTTTACTCTCTTCCCGTCCCTGAATTACTGACAAAGGCAAGACTCTTACTGTCTGGCGACCAGGAGGGAACGTTGATCGTTCCCTGCCCGCCATATAGATACGCAATTGATCTGGGTGCGCCACCGCTGGCTGGCATAAGTTTAAGAACAACCCGTTTGCAAAACGGATGAGAGTCTGGGTTAATATCGGGAGGGAAAGCCAGATAGACGATCCATTTTCCATCGGGTGAGTTGTGCGCAAACCAATTGTTGTTTTCATCGAAGGTAATTTGCTCGTTTCCCGAACCATCGGTCTTCATCCGCCAGATTTGCATGGTGCCTGTTTTGTTTCCATTATAATAAATGTACTTCCCATCCGGTGAGTACTCAGGCCCATCGGCAAGGCCTTTCTCATAAAAAGTCAGTTGGGTTTCCTTGCCATCGGCAATGGTGGCTTTGTAAATGTTGTATGCCTTGCTTCCTTCACGCTGGCCTACGTAGGCAACCTCTTTGTTATTTGTGGACCAGCCATGCCAATACGATGGCGTTTTCTCCGTCACCAACTTGGGCGTGCCGCCCGTGAGTGGCAAAACATAAACCGTTGACCCATTGCCAGGCATGCCCTCGCGATGATGACTGATGGCCAGCATTTTCCCATCGAAAGAAATGCCGTGATCGTTGTTGTTGCGATTAGCAAAATCGGTGTTCAGTTTTTCCAACTCACCTCCTTCAATTGGGATCTTATACAATAAGCCCTTCATATTGATGAGCAGTTTCTTTCCATCGGGCATCCAGTTGGGCGCTTCAAACCGCTCGTTTGATTGGTGAATAACTTTTCTCGTCCCATCGAAGGGGTTAATGATTTCCAGCCTGCATCCCAGCGTGCCTTCCCGGTACGGATCAAAAGTTGGAGGAATGGGCTGATCGATGCGCACATTCCACGCTTTGGCTTCTTCCGTCACATCGGCATTGTGCGAACAAATGAACAGGCCGGCCAGCACCTCATCTTTCAGGCTCACCATTTCTTTTGAGCCAACCTCCTGCAGCGGCTCACCCCAGTTAGCCACGCGCATAATATATTTTTTCCCAATCCGTTCCAGTTGAACAACCTGTACGCTTTTTTTGGGGAAGAAAATTTCATCTTCCGGATCGCGCATGTAAGCGCCTCTTAATTCACGCCATTGCAACAGAGTCAAACCATCTCCATGATAAACGGCACTGATGTGGGCCGCGTCTGCTTCGGCAGATTCACGCACCATCCAGCCGACTTTGCGGTGCGGGTCTGTTCCTTTTCCAACAAACTCCACGTTAGCAGTGAGGATAAAATCACCTTTGATTTTTTTATAGATGTATTGAAACTCATCGCGCTGGAACCAGATGTTATAACCTGCGCCTTTCAAGGAATAACTTTGAGAGGCAGCCTCGTAACTGGCCATGCCCGCTTGCCTGGGGTTACCCAAATCCTGGGCTTTCTCAAATACACCAAGACTCGCTTGTTGGGAGTGGACGGTTAAATATTTAACAAGGAAAACAAACAAGATAAGGTTGCGGAGCATGATTGATATATTTTAGTCAATCTAAACTTCGGGTATTTTATTATGATTAGGAAGAAGTTTTTGACCACCAATCAAAAAATCACCACATTTAAATTTTTGAATTCGCCTATGGTTTCCCGGTTCCTGTATGCCTTTATAAAAATGTATGTTAACATTTCACTCCGGTTTTATTTTAATCGGCTTGAGGTGCATGGTCGGGAAAACCTGAAAGGCAATGGTCCCTTTTTATTGACCTCCAACCATCAGAATGCTTTTATGGATGGACTTTTAATTGTGGCTGTCAATTCTTTTTCGGTACATTTTCTTAGCCGGGCCGATATTTTCAAAAAGGCCTGGGCGCGGAAACTGCTCGCCTTTTGCAAATCGCAGCCGATTTACCGCATTCGTGATGGGTGGGATTCGCTGGGGAAAAATCAGGAAGCGTTTGATAACTGCGTTAAAATTTTTCTGAAAAAAGAATCGATTCTAATCTTTCCCGAAGGCAATCATGGCCTTACCCGGAAGTTGCGGCCATTGAGCAAAGGATTTACCCGAATAGCTTTCGAAGCGCAACGCCAGCATCCTGAAATGAATCTTCAAGTTGTGCCTTTGGGCATTAATTACTCCCATCACCAGGCCTTTAATAGCCGCGTTAGTATTTATTTTGGGAAGCCTGTTCCCGTGTCTGAGTATTATAAGGAACCGTTGGCGCAACAATCTACATTGTTCAAAGGCCGCCTTGCCGGGGAAATAAAAAAACTCATTGCCCATATTGATGATGAGGCGCGCTACGAAGAAATCCTGAATAAACTCAAGGCCAGCAATCCTGACTTTTTTAATCCGAATGAGACCAATGAACGAATTCGGAAAATTGAAACCGGTGAAACCATTGCTGCCTCAGCCCGAAAAACGCCTTGGATATATTCTTTTCTTTCACTGCTAAAACCATTGGCGTATTTAATTAATTACCCGGTGATTGCAGGCTGGAGAAAATTCAGCGAAAGAATTAAAGAGCCCGTATTTATCACTTCGCTAAAGTTTGGATATGGCATTTTTGTGGTTCAAGCTTATTACCTGTTGATATCCGGTGTGTCTGCAATTTGGATCGGATGGTGGTGGGGCCTGGTGTATTTAGGTTTATTAAGTTCACTGAAGATTTTGAGGAAACCGGTGTAACTGAACGGAGGATCGATTCCTTAACTTACACTTAATTCAAGGCGTTAAGACACTCGTCAGGCGTCTCAACTCATTTAAATAAAAACAACATGAGAAAAATAATTTTAAGTGTTGC
>JAYUHI010000535.1:0-2946 GCA_043767095.1 Bacteroidota bacterium | reverse complement strand
GGGTGGACAATTCTGCCAGCGCTGTAAAAATAAGTTCAGCTTCGTTCATGTGGTCTCTTAGGTTCTGGGAGTTTAGACCCTTCAAATCTTTGTGGTCTTTTACAGTAAGCCCAGTCCATTCTTTATGGATAATATTGGTGAGCATGGCAAACTCATCTTGTTTATTGATGCCGGCATCCTTCCAATAATCCGTTAATTTGTTTCGGGTTTCCTGGCCAGTCATGCGTTGTTGAATCCACTTCTCGCTCCGTCCGAGTTTTTGCCAGTTTTCTCTTGCCCTGTCCAGACTTTGAGAAGGGTCAGCGATTTCCTGCATTCGTTCGTAACCAACTTTGGCCAGCCATTGCTTAAATGGTTCGGCTTTTGGGGAGGGGATGGATTGAATGAGACGAAGTAGTTGTTCAGTGTCGCCAACATCGGTTTTATAGAATTTACCATCTGCAGATTGCATTTTCAGTTGGTTACAATTTGTAACCGACTGATTGCCTTCTTTTATCAACCTGTGCTTCAACACTTTCCAATAATTTCGGGCGTCTGGACTATTGCTAAGGATGGCAACCACGTCTACAATGCTGAAATACCATTTTTCGGCCTTTGCATCCCAATGACTTCTTACCCTCTTTTCTTCGAATAATTTTACGTTACTCATATTCCTAATACAATTACAAGCTTAGAATCATTACTTCAATCCCCAAAACTAATCCCCAACCCTTTCGCTGCTCTCACTACACTGGAATGCTTGCTCACGAAATTATAATTTTTGGTTGCTTCTTCAAGGGTGACCGATGACACCGAATTGTTTTTGAACGCCACCATGTGCCCGAATTTTTTCTCCAGCGCCATTTCAAATGCTTTCACACCGAACAACAAAGCCAACACGCGGTCGAATGCAATGGGAGTCCCGCCTCTCTGTACATGGCCCAATACAGTCTCCCTGATCTCAGCCTTGCACCCGGCATCCTTCAATTGTTTGGAGAGTTGAAACGCCACACCTCCCAAACGAACATGCTCAGAACCTTTTTCTCCCGTGGCTGATGTAATCGTTCCTTCTTTAGGTTTCGCCCCTTCGGCTATTACAATATTGACAAAGCCTCTTCCTTTTTTATATCGCATATTAATGCGTCTAACAATCTTACCCACGTTATACGGTATTTCCGGGATCAGGCAAACTTCGGCACCCCCTGCAATAGCTGTGTGCAGGGCGATCCACCCGGCATCGCGGCCCATCACTTCCATGATCATCACGCGGTGATGGCTCTCCGCTGTAGTGACCAACTTATCAAAACTATCGGTGGCAATTTGCACGGCTGTCTGAAAACCGAAAGTCATATCCGTGGCTGATAAATCATTGTCAATGGTTTTAGGAACACCAATTATCGGAATACCTTTCTCAAAAAGTGCTTTAGAAATTTTTTGCGATCCGTCTCCTCCAATGTTAATGATCGCATCGAAGTTGAGTGCATTCAGTTTTCTCACCAACTCGCCCGACCGGTCTTCAAATTTCACCGAACCATCGGGCTGGGTGACAGGAAACTTTATGGGATTGGCTTTATTGGTGGTCTTTAAAATGGTGCCGCCCTTAACATGAATACCTGCCGTTTTTTTGCTGGTGAGCTTGATAATTTCCTGCGGCTCGTTCAGCACTCCGTTAAAAGCTTCAATGCTTCCGAAAATCTCCCAGTCTTTTTCTTTTCGCGCCCGTTTAGCTATTCCGCGGATAACAGCATTCAGGCCGGGGCAATCACCGCCTCCGGTGAGGATGAGTACTTTTTTCATGGTAGGTTGAGATGGTTATTGATTTGTGAAAGTTAACCAAATCTCCACAGAAAAAGTAGGCATTAGGTATTAGGCATTAGACAGGATTCACCCTCGCAAATCGACTGTCGTTGCCTATTGCTCCCGATGTTCCTGGATTGGCTATTGCCTAATGCCTAATGCCTACTGCCTAACTACCGGTTTCGGCACTTCCAAATCTACCTTCTGGGGTTTCTCGTAGCCAAATAATTCATCGAGGGAGAGTTCCTGAACATCTCCGAATTTGGTGAGGGCTTTAAAGGAAAGTTTTTTCTTATCTCCCACCAGCACCACATTAAAGTTTTTGTCTTTGATGTATTGTTTCTGAAAGTTGGATACATCTTCAATGGTCATGTTTTGAATGCCTTCATAAATATCTTTTCGCAGGTCGTGATCAACGCCTCTGCGTTTAGCTGATTCATAATTGAATAGGATGGCTGTTTTGGTAATGCGCTCACTTTCCAACCGGCTTAGCAAAGATTTCTGTGCCACATCAAATCCATTTTCTGAACGCGGAAAATTCTGGATCAAGTTCATCATGGCATCCATAGCCTCCGGCTGTTTATCGGCTTGAGTGCCGATGTATCCGAAGAAATTATTGTATCCACCTTTCTTTCTTGCGTTGGTGTATCCCGCGAAAGCGGAATAGGCCAGGCCCTGGGCTTCGCGCAATTCCTGAAAAACCGGGGAGGACATATTACCGCCAAAATATTCGTTGAACATGCGCACCTCGGCCGACATGCCCGGATCATACTTTACACTCTTCGAAACGAAAATAATTTCTGCCTGCACCATGTCATAATTGGCCCACAGCACTTTGGGCTTAGTCATGTCCGCCATTTCGAATTCTTTCGGTGTGGGGGCCGGCTTAAGTTGCTCCGGCAAAATATGATTTTGGTTGAGCGAGGCCACGAGTTCGCTTTCGGGTTTGGGCCCATAGTATAAAACCCGGTGTTCCGTTTTAGTGAAGTTCTTTATGATGTCGATCAGGTCTGCGGATTTGAGTTCGCGCAATTCTTTATTGGAGAGTACATTGGTAAAAGGTGACTGAGGTCCGTACAAACCATAATTTAAAAGGCCTTCCCAGAGTATGGCCTCTTTGTCCTTCTTCGCATCATCGCGCTTCTTAAAAATACCGTCAATCATTTTGGA
>JAYUHI010000534.1:0-6950 GCA_043767095.1 Bacteroidota bacterium | reverse complement strand
CAATGATTTTAAATCGAAACACTTTTGAAATCAAGCGGTAATAAATTAATTCCAAAAACGAACCATTGGTGGGATAGTAAAACGCAACATCGATTTTTTTCTGGCTTCCTAATTTTACAAGAAGCCAAAACTCACGCCATCGGCCAACCATATTAGATACCCTCCTTCCCAAAAAAGAATTGCTCTTGTATGGCGAGAGTGAAGTATAGCAAAAATTCATTCCATCGTGAACCCCCCTTTGATTCAACTTTAATGAGCTCTCTTGTTGATGGAACGCCCGGTTATTAATAATCAGGAAGTCAACTCCATGTTGATGCAAACTCTTGTAAACAGCCATGAATTTATTTACGGCTGCCGAACCTACAGGAAACCCCGACATGCCGATGTGAATAGCAGCTATTGATGACTTGATTTTCTCCTGGGCAAGACTCATTCCTGAAGTTCGGGTTCCACTGTTGCCAGGGATGGCTGTTCCTGACTGCGGTATGTATGCGATAAGAAAATTAATGCTTTAAAAAGCGCCAGATCGAAAATGAGTTCGGAAAATGAAACCACCCAAAGCAACAACAATCCAAAAAGCGCTAGACCTTCCCCGTTAAAATTATTATGGTATTTCAAAATGCCGTTGTAAGAAACGAAAACTAAAAAGAAATAGAATCCAAAATAAACAAGCCCATAGTTCCTCAGAAAATTAGTGAACCCGTTTGGCCTCCGGGTTTCCTGGCTCGCCTCGGCTGTTCCAAAAATTACTTCAATGCGCCTGCTCGAACCTAACCAGGGCCGTTTCTTAATGTCCTCCCAATCCAAAAGGGCGGCACCAAACCGGTTGTTTCGTTTCGTGCTCTCACTCAATTGCTTGGAAATTTTACTGCCCAAAAAATCTACATTAATAAACGCTAAGTAAAATGAAATACCCATCAACAGAACAAAAACATATTTAAAGGCGGACTTGGTTTGAACTGTATAATAAAACAGCAATACCACCAGGGCAAAAAATCCTGTGGTGGACGTTGTTGAAATCACGGCAGCAATCAAAATGAGCGCTTGCTTATCGAACAAATCGCCAATAGAGGCAATGCGCCTGGCAGAGTAATGGAGAAACAGAGTTACCATTAAAAAAACAGCAAAGGCTCCACTCTCCCAAAACGGACCCGGGTTGCGTGCATAACTAAGCTCGCCTGAAAAATACTCGTGACTAAACGTGTAAATGAGCAACGTGGGATTCACGTAAGCCTTAAAGCCTTGATCGATATGAAAAAGATTGGTGGCAAGATTATACAAAGCCCTATTAACGCCTGGTATGTAGCATAAGAAAGTAAATACAAATGAAACAATACTTAAGATGCACATGGTTTGCGTGAGCACAATAATGAATCTGGTTTGCAGTAACTGCACAGTTGAAAAGGCCAGGAACAAAACCAACGCGAGTTTAAAAATGGTGAGGGAATAATCGAGATGAAACGTGAAGGCGTGCATGAGCTCATAACCCAGCAAAAAAACAAATATGAAAAGAGTTCGATACGAGATAACTTTATTGGAGTTCCGGAAGATGTAGTAGGCTGGAATGATGACAGAAATGACAATTACAATGTCAAACTTCTTGCTGAAGTATGGGTTGCCTGAGACGAGCAAAACCCAAAACATGAGAAGAAACTCCCAAACTTTTATGCGGGTGGATTGGTCGACCGAGGCGGGCATTTCCAAGGTGAGTACTTCGCTGTTTGCTGCCGGAGACAACATGATTTTTACTTATTTCGAAAGGACCACTTTTACCCGTTCCGTTTTATAAAACGCAAGGGTGATGACAAAAAAAACAACCGCTGAAACAAATTCAGAAATTTCACCCACTGAGTCGTAATACTGCAAAGAACGGCCAGATGGAAGAAAAAGGGTTAACATCAATTTGAAAACAAGCCAGTTTATGACGAAGAAAAGACCCAACAGAAATGGCGGAATGGGCAGGCTGATCTTGAGTGTCAGGTTCCTGATAAATCCAATGTAGTAAACCATGAGGGGAAGCAGGCCGCCAAAACTTACACAAAACAACTTGTACAGAAAATCAACCGTTATCATTTTTCGCCATCCTGTTTTGAGCGTTGAATCAAAATCGTTGGAGTTGAGGATTTCAATATTGTGAAGAGTTGTTTCGCCCTGCACGTTGTGTTGCATTAAATAATCGGGTGTGCCAAATCCAAAAATCCGTTGACCCCAGCTAATCTCTTCTCCGAATCCCACAAATAAAACAATGGAAAGCAGCAGGAAGAAAATCTTCCTGGTTCGAAAAAATATCCGACCAAAAACCAGACAGGCAGCCAGGAAAAAAATGGCCGTGAAGTATTCAAACAGTCCGTCTTCATCCCCCATTTTACTTACCATTTCCTCACTCATGAATACATAAACAGAGTAAGACAAGAGAACGGTAAATGTTAGCACTACCAATAGTGGCTTGTGTTGCTGAAATTCCTTTTTAACTGAATCGATCATTTGATTTCCGCCCGCAGTTTTGTTCAGGGCTTGACAGCGACAAAATTAAAGATAAACAAACCCCCTGCAACAACATACCAAGATTGTTCTTATTCAAGTCAATCCTCCTTTGATTGTGATTACCATGTCGTAAGAATCAAAGGAACTGATCCGATTACGTTATTGGTTTCGCGTTGACAATCGAAAAAATTGCTTTAGGTATTGAATGCCGTATTTTTGCCTGCTAAATTTTTAAGTTGGTGAATTTAATTGAACGGGTTAGGGAGATTGTTTTTGGAACGCACGAGCGCACCAAAAAAGCCAGTAAGAATATCCTCTTTTCTTTTTTGCTGAAGGGCTATGCCATGGTGGTTCAATTTGCCCTGGTGCCCATAACCTTAAATTACTTAGACAAATTTCATTATGGTATCTGGCTTATTCTCATTTCCATTTTTGAGTGGTTCAGTTATTTTGATATTGGGATAGGTCATGGACTGCGAAACAAAATGGCCGAAGCCCTTGCTAAGCAAGACATTCCATTGGCTAAAACCTTAGTGAGTACAGCCTATGGCCTGATTTCCATAATATTTATTTCCCTGATCTTGTTGTTTGGAGTGTTGAACCCGTTCTTAGACTGGAGTGCCATACTAAACGTGCCAAAAGAAGTTAGCCTGGATTTAGGTGAAATGGTTTTTTATGTGTTCTCCTTTTTCTGCCTCCGGTTTATTTTGAGTTTAATCACCCCAATTCTTTACGCCAGGCAAGAGCCGGCCATAAACAATTCGATTGGGCCAATAGGCAGTACACTTTCATTGGCCGCCATATTTTTGCTCGCCAAATTTACTCAGGGTTCGCTCTTTTGGGCTGCCATTGTGTTTAGTGCTATTCCGTTAGTGGTGATGTTAGTATTTTCAATCGTGCTGTTTAACAAAAGATACAAAGAAATTGCGCCCGTGTTTAAATCAATTGATTTCTCTTACGCTAAACACTTGCTCGGCCTGGGCGTAAATTTCTTTGTCATCCACATAGCCATGCTCATACTTTTTTCGACTGCTAATCTGGTGATAACCCAACTGTATGGCCCGGAAGAAGTAACAGTGTATAACATTGCCTACAAGTATTTTACCATTGCTATTTTGGTCAACAGCATTATTACGCTTACCTATTGGTCGCCCTTTACAGAAGCCTTTGTGAAAAAGGATTTCGGCTGGATTAGATCATCCGTTAAACGGCTCAACTTCGTTTCGGTAATATTAATTGTGGGTGTAATCGCTTCGTATTTCCTGGCTGATGTTCTCATCGAATTGTGGGTCGGAAAATCAATCACCGTTTCCGCCTCCATGAAAGTTACCATGTGCCTGTTTGTGATCATTCAGGTAGCCTCGGCACCCTTCAATATTTTCATTAACGGGGCCAGCAAGGTGAGACTTCAATTTTATATGGCCATACTTTCAATCGTAATTACGATCCCGCTATCCATCCTCTTCTGCAAAACCCTGAATTTCGGCTCATCAGGGGTGATTGTAGCGATGATTACCTCAACATTGCCTGGTGCCATACTTTGGAGGATTCAATATCAGAAACTGATAAATGGAACGGCAAGGGGCATTTGGAATAAATAAAAACGTTAACTTTAAACTGTGCTGCATTTCTGCAAAAGAAAACTGTCGGGGCTTAATTTTCACTCCATTATGAAGACTATCTTGATTAAGGCTAAAGCGCAAAACGATGCGCCCCATCCTCATTTTATAAGGACTATCATAGCTGGCAGCCTGATTGTTTCCTTTTTTATCCTGACCAATGAGTCATTTGCAACTACAATTAACAGTACATCTACCGGTGGCCGCTGGGATGCAATAGCCACTTGGGTGGGTGGTGGTGTGCCTACAGCATTTGATGATGTTATTATTGAAACAGGAGCAACAGTTACCATTCGCGAGACTTATACTACAAGCTTTCCGGCATTATGCAACTCCCTAACTGTTAACGGAACCCTTATGTTGGGAAGCGGGAGTGGAAGTATAAGGAAACTGGATATCGCCACTTTCCTTTTGATTAACCCGACTGGGGTATTGACAAATGATGGAGCGACCTTAACAAACGCAACCATTCACCAACTCACGGTGGGCGGGGATTTTACCAATCAAGGTATTTTCAACTCTGTTGTGTTTGGAACAGTTGCTGGGTCTATTCAGGTAACGCTGAATGGAACCGGCCCTCAGGTTATTGATGGCACATCAAGTGTTCAGGTTTTTCAGGGGCTAATTATTAATAAAACAGCAGGCCAGGCTGTAACTATGGGAGGAACCGTAACCACCATTACAGCAACAAGCTATACACAAACTTCCGGGGACTTTGTGTCGCCATTAGTTTTTTCTGTCTCGGGCAATGTTACCATTTCAGCTGGAACTTTCACGGCAGGTTCCAGCACTTTGGTGAGTGGGAATTTTGCAAACAATGGCACCTTCACGGCTGGGTCTGGCACCATAACTTTTTTTGGTTCAACTCAAACTATTAGTGGCACAAGCCCTACGACTTTTAATCATGTTATCTTGGGAGGCACTTCCAATACAATCATTGGAGCGGGCACAACCATTAACGGTGATCTTCTCATTAACGATGGCACCACTTTTACAGCAGGCGGTTTTAACCTGACGGTGCTTGGCAAAACTACCGTTGGAACAGGAGTGAGTGGCAATCTTACCGTATCCTCCACGGCAGGATCCAAGATTTTCACCGGGCTTGTATCGGTAATGCAAGGAGGTACATGGGATAATTCAGTTGGTGAGAACATACGGTTTTCAGGTGGCCTTTCGAACAGTGGAACCTTTACTGCGGGGGCTGGTACCTACACGTTCGACACAAACTCACAGGCTCTGTTTGGATCTATTTCCATCCCAACCGTTAGCGTTCCCATTATAACGTTGACAAACAATGGAATTTTTTCTGTGACCAGTTCATTGTCTGGTTCAGGCGGATTGACTCAAGTTTCAGGGGCAACACTCAACCTGGGTGGCACTTTTTCCATCACAACATTATCAGGCTCAGCTTCTGGCAACACGATAAACTATTCAGGTGGTGCGCAAACGATAAAAAACATAAACTATTTTAACCTTGGGCTTTCGGGAAGCGGGACAAAGACCCTTCAGTCTGGGACTACGAGTATTTCCGGAAACCTATCTTTAACGGGATCAGTCTCAACGTCAACTGTTATAGGATTAACGATCGGTGGTAATCTTGCCATTGGCGATGGCACCTCCTTTACTGCAACAGGATCGGATTTAAACGTGACGGGAACGACTACCATCGGTAATGGCTCAAGCGGAAGTTTCTTTATCACTTCTACCGCAGGCACTAAAACATTTTTCGGGCTAGTTACCGTTTCTGCAGGAGCTACTTGGGACAACCCGATTAATGAAAATGCCTATTTCCACTCTGGAATTACCAATAGCGGAACATTTACTTCCGGTTCTGGCACTTACAATTTTGAAGTTAGCCCGCAGAATATTGCGGGAACCTTTATCATCCCGAATGTTGTAGTGGCTTCCGGGATTACGCTAACTAATAATGGTACGCTCACCGTAACAACATCACTATCTGGTACTGGGAGCTTTCAGCAAGGGCTAAATTCAATTTTGAATATTGAAAACACTTCAGGCATCAGTTCTATAGTTGCCAATACAGCCAGCAATACTGTAAACTATTCAGGCAGTAGTGCCCAAAGTGTGAAGGGAGTTGACTATGTGAATCTTAGCCTTTCGGGAAGCGGAACCAAATCACTCACCACCAGCACTACCTCCATCAGCGGCAATTTGATTTTAAGTGGTACGACAAACTCAGGCACCGCTATAGCCATGGTAATTGGAGGTAACCTGACGGTTGGTGACGGTTGCTCATTTAGCGTGAAAGGGTTTGACTTAACAGTAAATGGAACCACTAATATTGGTGACGGCAATAGCGGATCGATAACTTTCCCTTCCAATGTTGGTAATAAAACTTTTGTTGGATTGGTAACTGTTTCAAACGGGGCAACGTGGGACAACTCAACGAATAATGAATTGTTGAGTTTCCGGGGAGGAATAACCAACAACGGAACATTTTTGGCAGGAACCGGCTTTCAAACATTCGACACGAATAATCAATCTTTGTCTGGCTCATTGTCCATTGCCAAAATTGTTATCACTGACATTACCCTAACGAACTACAACTCGTTAACGGTTGGCACTTCGCTCACCGGCACCGGCACACTTGGTTTGGGCGGAACCATCAATCTGAATGGCACTACCACCTTGTCTGCGGTTAATGGTTCTTCATGTTGCAGTTCAGTATATTATAATGGCGCTACGCCAACCATAATTCCTGGTACTTATGATAATCTCTATTTGAACCAGTCCGGTGAGGCAATGTTGACAGGCACCACTCAGGCAAATGGCGAACTTGGTTTAATGACGGGCAACCTGAACATGGGAAGTAATAATCTTATCCTT
>JAYUHI010000533.1:0-2954 GCA_043767095.1 Bacteroidota bacterium | reverse complement strand
AAAAAAGGAACCTTGCCGGTGTATTGGTTTGAGTCGAGGCCCTTCATTTACATGAATGAGAACCAGCAGTTGGCGGGCATTGAGTACGAACTGATTAAAGGCTTTGCCGATTTTGTGAAAAAGAAATATGAGGTTGACCTGGAAATAAAATGGATTGAGGCTGAAAGCTTCTTCAATACTTTTGAAAGGGTTCAGCAATCACCATCCGCCTGCCTGGGCGCCTCCGCTTTTTCCATTACACCTGACCGGCAGGAACTCCTGAATTTTAGCCCTCCTTATATGACGGACATCATGGTGATGATTTCGAATAAAAAAATTCCCGTTGTTGAAAGTGCGGAAGAATTTTACAGCAAATTTTCAAAATTACGGGCCGTATCCATCGTTGGCACCACCTACGATCACGACCTTAAACAACTCCAGCAAGGCCTGGAGATGCATTTTGAAATAGACTACATTCCCAGTGCGCAAAATATATTGCAAACCGTTGAAGCAAGAGAAAATGCATTCGGGTTTATTGACCTGCCCATTTATATGATGTATTTCCACGACAATCCTTCCATACAGGTAAGGCGCCAAAACTTATATCCTGTCAGGCGCGATGGTTATGGGCTTTTAATGCCAAAGGAAAGTGACCTTACGGTACCAATCAGGGAATACTTCCAACAACCTTCCTTTCATTTAACAATCGAAAAAATCATTTCCAATTACCTTGATCTTCAATTGTACCGGTTTGTTGAATCGCTGGCACTGAAGCCCGATATGCCTCTGCAACTGTTGGCCAAGGAAAAAGAAATCCAGCAAAACGACATTCTTAAAAAAACACAGGAGATTGAGGCCAAGACACGCGCCAACTACGTGTTAACAGGGTTAGTAATTATTGCTTTCGCTTTCCTGGTCATAATCATTATTCTCTATAAAAAGAGTCACGATCAACGCAATAAAATTGTCTCACAGCAAACTAATATTGAATTTAAGAATCAACAATTGCAACAAAGGAACCAGCACCTGGTTACAGTTGATGAGGAAAAAAATAACCTGATTAAAATCCTGGCCCACGATATGCGAACACCTCTAAACCAAATGCAAGGTCTCACGCAAATTCTGCTCACCACAAATCAGAACCTTCAGGAAGATCAGCAAAACATTATAAACCACATTCAGGGTGCCTCCGTAAGGCTCAACAAAATGATGTCTAACATTCTTGATATTGATGCCATTGAAAGCAACCGCATTAATTTCTTGCCTGAAAGTATATTGGTATTTCCATTTGTTCAGCAGACCGTTAATTCTTTTATGAATATGGCATCGCAAAAAAGTATTTCCTTAACTACCACAGGAGAATCATCAGACATTAAAATTAAAGTTGACACACTCTACATGACCCAGGTCTTAGAGAATTTAATTTCCAATGCCATTAAGTTTTCTGAAAAAGGGAAGTCGGTTGAGGTGGCTATATCCATTATTCAGGATAAGGTCAGGATTAGCGTTAAAGATCAGGGGCCTGGCCTTACGGAGGCGGATCAGGCAAACTTATTCAAGAAATTCCAACGGCTCAGCACGCGCCCAACCAATGGCGAGGCGTCAATCGGGTTGGGTTTGGCCATTGTTAAGAAATATGTTGAACTGATGGGCGGGCGGGTATGGTGCGAATCTGAACCGGGCATGGGAGCGGCTTTTAATGTGGAGTTTGAGCCGGTGGATTAATCTTTAATTACCGGAAACAATCTTAAAAATGCACCTTAAGACCTTGGTAATTTGGCAGGTGCCCCTTTTATTGATAAATCCTTTGTTTTTTCCAAAAAAATGTATCTTTGCTATTGGTTAGTGTATATTCTTGGTTGGGGTACTTAAATTTCATTTGGTCTTCGGTTGAGATTATTCAGTAACGTAGAACTTTTAATAACTTAATTTCAACAAGTAAAATGAACATTTATGTAGCCAACATTCCTTGGAAAGCTTCCGAGGATCAGTTGAAAACCCTCTTTGCTGAGCACGGTGAAGTAACCTCCGCAAAAATTATCATGGACAAAGTTACGCAGCGCAGCCGCGGCTTTGGCTTTGTGGAGATGGCCGATGATGCGGCCGGCAAGCAAGCCATCACGACTTTGAACGGTGCCGATTTCCTCGGCAAAAACTTAGTGGTGAATGAGGCCCGTCCCAGGGAAGAACGCCCCAACAGTTTCCGCGGTGGAAATGGTGGCGGTTTCAGACGAGGTGGTTTCAATCGCGAAGAATAAGAGTTAAACTTTTAGCGATAAATCTCAATGTCAGGTCTAACAAGGCCTGACATTTTTGTTTATGGGTGTCGCCATTCCGGTTTTTTTATTCGCACGGAGGACACTGAGGTCACGGAGAAATCATTTCCCCTTTCTCTCTGTGATTTCACTCTGTGAACTCTGTGCTCTCCGTGCGATTATATTTATGAAAACCGTTCGGACTTGAAAGCCTCAATTGGCACTGATACTTTTTTATCATCTATAATCTCAGAAACTAACTTTCCCGTAGCTGGCCCTAAACTCAACCCCATCATAGAGTGGCCCGTGGCCATCACCAGGTTTTTTATTTTTTTGCTTCGCCCAATGTAGGGCAACCCATCGGGTGGGCATGGACGCAGGCCATACCATACTTCTTCTTTTTTAGGAAGGGCAACTTGCATATCTGGATAGTATTTCGAAATAGAATCAACAATGCCTTTTACCCGCTTCATGTTAATGGTTGAATTAATGCCCGCAATCTCCATCGTTCCGCCAAAGCGAAGAGAATTTCCCATGGGCGTGACCGCTACGCGGGCTTCAAGAAAAATGGTGGGAATGCGTGTATTATTTTTCACATCAGCCAACGTGAAACTGTAACCTTTGCCGGCCTGCATGGGAATGGACAAACCCAATTGTTTGGCCAGACTATCAGACCACACCCCCGCTGCGAGCACCACCTCATCAGGATTAAAATCCATA
>JAYUHI010000532.1:0-6971 GCA_043767095.1 Bacteroidota bacterium | reverse complement strand
TCAAAAAGGCATTTACAACAGGTATGGCCAACGGTGATGGTTTACTAAAGGCCGAACTCACAATTCAGGCTTTTAGGTTGCCCCGACTCTATAACTGTCTTTTAATCTGCGGGTAGTGGTGAATAATATGCTCCCGGAAAAAAATAAGGGCATGTACAATATTGCACCGGCCCATTACCGGGTGCCGGTAGATTTTCTTGTTAAGACCATTCGAAGGAAACCTTTCCAATAATTTTCTTAATTCCACCCGGGCATCATTCCAATCTTTTTCAAGGGAAGCTACATCCGGGTAGGTCTTAGGCTGCTCACCCAGGTTTTTGGGCGCCTTGTATTTTAATGGCAGGCGTTGGGAGATGATGAACATCCATAACTTTATTTCACCCAACAGGCCGGTGTTGCCCACTGCATTTATGGCGTTGATCTTTTTATTGATATATCCAACCGAGAGTTGCTCTGCTGTAATGAGGTGCCCGGCTATTTGATTGATGGACCACTTGCGGTTGATGCGATGATTGAGTTGAGTGGTCGGGGCGCCCCTCAGTTCCCGAAGAAGGGCTTCTTTTTGCTTTTCAAGAGAAGATAAAAGTTTTTCCAATGATGAATTCACATTATTTAATTTGGACGAAAGTAAATAGAATAATTATATTTAGCTGATGGGTCAACAAGCCCATTTAAAAATTCAAACCTTAAACCTGTTAAAACTATGGAAACGTATGATGATGTTGGGGGCTCTGGCATGCTTGCAGCCATGGGCACTACTATCCTGGTAATCTACCTGGGTATTCTTTTAGTACTATTGGCATCCTTGTGGAAAATATTCACTAAGGCAGGCAAGCCTGGATGGGCGGTGATCATTCCCATTTACAGTACTATTGTGTTTCTGGAAATTGTGGGTAAGCCCTGGTGGTGGCTGTTTTTATTCTGCATTCCCATTATCAACATTTACTTCTTCATTGTTGCTGTCCACAGACTTTCCTTATCCTTTGGACAAGGGGCTGGAACTACTGTTCTTCTTCTGTTGATTGGTATTATTGGTTATCCCATGCTGGCTTTTGGCAGCGCCACGTATATTGGGCCACCCAAAGATTAAGGATGGTTTGTTCTAATAAAAAGAGGCCCGCGAAACACGGGCCTCTTTTTATTTATGGGATTTGTAGAGACGCACAATTGTGCGTCTCTACCTATCATCAATTCGTCTTTTGTGCTGCAGGCTGTGGAGTAACCCCCATCTTCTTCAACACCAAATCAGAAATATCATATTTCTCATCGCTGTAGAGCAGAATGTCTGAGCCTGGCCCCAGCTGTGGGTTGATAATAAAAGTGTAACCGTTTTCTTTGGCCACATCTTCAATGGCTTTGCCCACTTTAATAAATATGGGCTGCATCAAATCACCCTGCTTCTTTTGATATGAAGTCTGCGCATCGGTGGAAAATTTTTGAATGTTCTCCTGCAGGGATTGCAATTCACGTTCCTTATCGGCTTTGATTACGTCTGACGTAGTTACAGGCATAGCCTGGTATGCTTTGTATTTGGCTTCCAGTTCCTGCCTTTTAGCGGTGAGTGAGCTTTCAAGCTGGGCGCCATGGGTTTTTAATTCGGCATCAATCTGTTTCGCCTCAGGCATTTGGCTGAAGATATATTCCCAGTCGGCATAGCCAATTTTTTGTGTGGCAGGCTGCTGGGCATTCGCCTGCAGGGCCAATGCCAAAAGCACGGTTGAAAAAAATAAGGTTCGTGTTCTCATGTTGATTAACAGTTAAATCAGTTTTATTTTATTTTATCGTTCGGGTCTCCTAAGCCTAATTCTTCTAAAACAAAGTCAGTATAATCATGGCGCGGGTCAGTGTAAATCATGGTCAGTTCAGCAGCCTTATCAAACACAATGGCCAGGCGGTTTGCTTTGGCTACTTTTTCAACGGCATCCCACACTTTATCCTGCAAAGGTTTAATCAATTCTTTCTTTTTCAAAAAATAAAGGCCTTCAAAGCCAAAAATCTTTTTCTGATACTCCTTTAATTCAGTTTCCTTCTTTTTTATCTCTGTCTGCCTTTCCTGCCTCATTTCTTCGGTCAGTAATACTTCTTCAGCTTTAAAGGAAGCGTACAAACTTTCCACCTTGGCGCTCATATCTTCAATTTCCTTTTGCCATCCGCCCGATAGCTGGTCAATCTCCCCCTGGGCTTTTTGGTATTCAGGCATTTTGCCGAGGATAAAATCGGAATCGATATAACCGAACTTCTGGGCTGAGACAAAATTCAGGCCGAAAGAAATAACCGCAAAAACAATAATCCCAGCGCGCATATTTTATCTCAATTGCTGCCCAATGGTGAAGTGAAACTGAGGGCCGCTTCTTTGCGGTTGACCAGGCAAGGTGTCAAACCCATAGGCCCAGTTAAGTCCAATCAAACCAAAGGCCGGCATGAATAACCTGACTCCCGCGCCAGCGGATTTATATAAATTGAAGGGATTAAATTCTTTAAAGCTACCCCAGTTGTTTCCTGCCTCTGTGAAAAGGAACCCATAAATAGTAGCGCTTTGGCTGGTGGAAACCGGATATCTCAATTCCAATCCAAACTTGTTGTAAACAACGCCACCCTGCAATTGGTTGACGCCCGGCACTTGGGTGTAAGGTGGAGTTACACTGTTATCTTCATAGCCCCGCAAACCAATTATATCCTGGCCGAGCACAAAAGAATTGAACCCTCCGGCTAAACCGGCCCCCCCCACAATAAACCTCTCGAAAGGCCCTTGAGGCACCGCTTTGTTATAACTTCCCACCATGCCAAAGTGGAATTTTGTTTCCAACACTAAGTTGCGGCCACCTTCCAATTTTTTACTTCTTAGTAGCGATAAATAAAAGCGGGCATCAATCATCCACTTGTGCAGTTCCACCCACTTATACCGGGTAGAGTCAACATTCAGATAACTCTTATCTTTTGCTATTAGTGAATATGGCGGTGTTAAGGTTAAGCTTACGCTGATAGTTGAACCCTGCGTGGGGTACATGGGAGCATCAATGCTGTTGCGCGACAATGTTGTGTTCAGGCTGAAGTTGTTTGTCTTGCCGTCTGCTACGGGAAGGCCGGGATAGTTGGTGTAGTTGTAAGCCAGGTACGATAATGAATTGGAAAGGGTGAAGTAGTTATCAGGCCATTCCAATCTCCTGCCCATGGCTATGGTAACCCCCGATTGTTTCAACAAGCGGCTATCATCAAACGTTGGCCTGCCGGAGGCAAAATTACTGGCCAGCCGCGAAATAGAACGGTTTAAACTTACTGTAAATGAGTTGGGGCTTTTGCCCCCCAGCCAGGGTTCTGTAAAAGAAAAGCTGTAGCTCTGGAAAGACCTTCCGTTGGCCTGAACATTCAATGAAAGTTTTTGCCCATCGCCCACAGGCAAAGGCCGCCACCGGTCGAAATGCGGAATGTTGCGCATTGAAAAATTGTTGAAGGCAAGGCCAACGGTTCCTACAAAACCAAAAGCCCCTCCCCATCCACCGGAGAGCTGCACCTGGTCATTAGATTGCTCCTCGAGTTTCCATTCAATGTCAACGGTTCCTGCTGAGGGGTTGGGCCGCACATCGGGATTTATTTTCTGAGGATTGAAGAAGCCCATGGAGCCCAGTTGCTGCTGAGTGCGTATTAAATCTGACCGCCTGAATTTCTGGCCGGGCACGGTGCTCAACTCACGCCTGATTACATGATCCCTGGTGCGCTCGTTGCCTGAAATAATAATCTTATCGAGCGTGGCCTGGTCGCCTTCCGAAATTCTCATTTCAATATCAATGGTGTCGCCCACAATAGCCACCTCAACCGGCTCCACATGAAAAAACAGGTAGCCGTCATCCATATACAAACTGCTGATGTCAGGCCCCTTAGGGTTAAACGATGTTCGTTTATCCAGCAGATCACGATTGTAAATGTCGCCTTTATTGATGTCAAGGATTTTGTTGAGTGTGGCGGTAGAGTGAATGAAATTACCCGTCCAGTTAATGTTGCCGAAGTAGTACTTCTTGCCTTCGTACATTGAAAAATTAATATCAATGCTCCGGTTGTCGTGGTTCACAATAGTATCCGACAGAATTTCGACATCGCGGTAGCCTTTCGAATTATAATATTCAATCAGCTTGAGTTTATCTTCATCGTAATCGGCTTTAATAAACTTCGATCCGGCAAACACATTTAGTTTCAGGTGATCACTAAAAAAACCTTTAACCTGGCGCCACCCTGCCTGTTTACTGGTATCGCCCAATTGTTTCCAATGCCTGGGGTGAAGCAACGCGCCCAATAGAAAACGGTGCAGGGTAATCCTGGGATGCTCGTGGGTTTTTTTGAGTTTCTGTTTCAGCTTTATGGCTTCAATGTCATAATTGCCGGTGAAGTTGATACGGTTGATTTTGACTTTGGCATTCAAGTCCACCTCGATGCGGAGCTTAACCATGCCCCGGTTTAACGTGTCGGGCTCAGGAACAATTTTGGCCGTGGTGTTCAGGAAGCCTTTCTTCACAAAAAATTTCTTAACCGAAAGTTCTGTATTGCGCACCATGGCATCGTTCACAATCTTTCCACGGATCAGTTTGATTTCATCTTTCAAACTGGTTTGCCGGTTTTTGCTTATGCCGGTGAAATAAAACTCCGAAAGCCGGGGGCGTTCCGTAAGGTTAATCACCAGGAAAACATTTTGACCTTCAATACGGTCAACGGCAATCGAAATATCGCCCACCAATCCATGCTTCCAGAGTTTACGAATGGCGTTTGATATTTTATCGCCCGGTATTTTAACCTTATCGCCCACCCGCAGGCCCGATAAAGAAATCAAGGCATTCTTGTCGAGTATGTTCAGGCCGGTAATGTCAATCCCGCCAATGATATATTCCTGGGGATTGGCATAATTGAGCGAGGACTCACTAAGTGTTGAGGATTGCTGCTGTCGGTTTTTTCTGAACTGAGCCTGAGCTACCAGGCAGGAAGCCACGAAAAAAATAAGTAGTAATATTCTCATGCCTTCTATACGCTTGGTTCTGTAATTTTTCCAAACCTGCGCTCCCGTTGTTGATAGTCGCAGACTGCTTCGTAGAGGTCTTCTTTCCTGAAATCGGGCCAGAGTTTTCGTGTTATAAAGAATTCGGTATAGGCCAGTTGCCAAAGCAAAAAATTGCTGATTCGCATCTCACCGCTTGTGCGGATGAGCAACTCCGGGTCGGGAATGCCACGGGTGGTGAGATAGTTTGAAAACATAGTTTCGGAAACATCTTCAGGGTGAACTTTTCCTGTTTTTACATCTAATGAAAGTCTTTTAGCGGCTTGGGCAATTTCCCACCGGCCGCTATAGCTAAGGGCAAGCACTAATGTTAAGCCGGTGTTATTGCTTGTGGCATGAATGGCCTCAGCCAAATTAGTCTGGCACACTACAGGCAGGTGATCAATGCTTCCAATGGTCATTAGTTTGACTCGGTTTTCATGCAGGCTTTTTATTTCTTTTTTGAGGGTGTTAACTAATAATTCCATCAGGCCGTCCACTTCCTCCTTCGGCCTCCCCCAATTTTCGGTGCTGAAGGCATACAGGGTGAGATATTTAATTCCAAGTTCACCACAAGCTTCCACTACTTCCTTTACCGATTGAACGGCATTGCGGTGGCCGAAAATCCTGGCCACCCCTTTCTGCGTAGCCCATCGCCCGTTTCCATCCATGATAACGGCTATGTGCGCGGGCAAATTATTGAAGTCTATATTTTCCTTAAAAGAAGCCACAGGGGCGCAAAAATAGACGAATTTTTAGGAATGTCGAATTGATCTGAATATTATAGAATTAACAGATTTCAGGATACTGAGCATTAAAAAGTACCTTAACCTACTACTGCGTTTTCTTATACGGACTAACTGGACACGGTATATCGTAAAAAGTTCTGGAAAGGGTAAGTCCAACGAAATAGTAATTATCGTAATCAAATGAATTGCCTTGCTGGTACGTTTTATAGGATGGGTCGCTGCCCGAAATATTATCGAGATAATCAAAAAAAGTTTTTCTCACCCCAAATTCAGCAGCCAAATACCACTTAGGGTTTAGCACATATTTAATTCCTCCGCCAAAGGGAATGGAAACCTGGACGTTGCTATATTGAGCAGGCTTGGATTGGTTCCCGGAAAAAACAAAAAGACCTGCTCCGGCAAATAAGTAGGGAGTTACTCTGATTCTCCTTTTCTCATCCCTCCAGTCAACAAAATGATACTCATAAGTTCCAGCCAATTCCATTAGGGTCAGGTTGAATGATGCCTTTCGTTGTGCCGCAAATACATCGATAGGTTGGCGCTTGTCTGATGCCCCGATTTTCCCGAACGTGAGGCCGACTTTAAAACTTACAACTTTGCTGAGATTACGCCTGTAGAAAACTGTGGCAGCAGGCTTCGAATAAAACAGATTATAGTTTCGAACTATATCCCCCGAATACGCAAACCCTCCAAACCCACCTCCCACTTCATTGTTTTGTGAAAGCTGGGCATTAGCCGTTGACGAAGCTATAATCAATAAAAGAATGAAACCGTTTTTACCCATGTGGGTAGATAACGCTTAACGGAACTTGGCCTTGTGGAAAGTGGCCCCTATTATATACGTGATGCGGACGCTCGTTACCATATACATATCTTTATCGTTGCTGCTTCCCCGAATGTTGGTTGGATATTCTGAGCCGTAGCCCGCCTGGATGGTATAAGTCTTTCCATCGCGCCCCACATAATTAACCAGAGCATTAAGGTTTTCGGGCGGCAGTTCTCCAGTCCTGTATGACATGGCCTTTGCCAATTCATTGTCGCCAAACACGCCCAAATCAACATAATTCTGGCTCACATCGTCCAGATAATCAGTAAAGGTATAGCGGAAGCCAATTTCAGCCCATAAATCGAGCACCTCATTGATGCGGAACCGGGCCCCAACGGATACTGGGATAGCAAATTGAACAGCCGAATACGGTTTA
>JAYUHI010000531.1:0-6980 GCA_043767095.1 Bacteroidota bacterium | reverse complement strand
TCTCATCACCGTGAAAAGAAAAGGCGGCCTGGGCATACGGTTGGTAAAATCTATTATGGATAATATTGAGTACGAACTTCGGGACGGAAAGAATGTGTGCCGGTTGACGAAGAGGGTTTAAATACTGACCACGGTCCACAGTCGACTGTCGACCGTGGACTGATCTAATAACTTCCCAAATATCTTGACTTCCGCGCTGGGACACCCAAAATTCAAGTAAGGAAAATTGTCTTTTTTTTAAACCATTGCCATTTTTCTTTATTAACCTTAGTAGAACATTAATCCATAATCCAAATCTACCTTATTACCTTATTCTCTTTCGTAGCCTTTTCAGTTTTATGGTTGGAGTTGATGAGAGCCTTCATACCCAAGGCAAAGATTTTCTTACTATCGATCATTTGATTGTTTATAACGATAAGGTAATAAGGTTATAATCATTTATGACATACATTCTACTAAGGTTGACAAAGGAGATTTTAATAGTTTCATCAAGTAATATCGTTATCCAAATGTGCCGGGACACCCATCTTCAAAACAAAAAAACACTATCGTTTTCCATACTTTTTTTGATGTGCTAAAAAATCGCGAAAGCAAGGAGAACAAGGGTCTGGTTCAGGGGCGTTGTGCCTAAATCAATATTATGAGAATGGCACGGATAATAATTTCAACCAAACTGCGTCCTTAATGTTTTGCTACCCATGCTTATTTACTTCCGGGGCTTGCAACCATGCCCATTAGTCTGAGCAGCAGACCGAAGATGCCTGCCAATGCTGCCAGGAAACCGTTGATGTTATTTAGAAACTCCTTCTGCCCCAGGGCAATGAAGGCCACCAGCCCAATCATGCCAATGATCAGCACAATTTGGATAGTACTCCAATTGCCGGCACTTCTTAAATAGCTGTCAATTTTCCGTTCTTCCTCAATAGTGACTACAGACAGAATGAAATTATTGAAGCTTTTGTTCATCATTTTTAATGACTGCCCGGTGGTAATCAAACCCAATTCAATCAGCCCTTTTAGTACTTTGAAATTTTGAGCATTCACCAGCCGATCCTTAGCAAGGTCATAGAGGACAAATTTTTCTTCCGTGGTAAGGGATGTCCAAATGGATTGGTAATACGTTTCCGAGTGACTTTGAATCATCAGGATGAGGTCTTCCTCTTCCTCGCGCGTGAGTGCATGAGCAGGATCGGTGGGGTGAACCATTCGGTTGTAAAAGTCCGTGACCATCGGCAGCAGCCTTCGCAAATAGGTGCCGTGGTTAAGTTCATTAGCAATTTTTGGATGTGCCATCAGGCCATCATCTTGCTTCTCATGTTCTGATGAAAGTGAAGCCAGAGGCTGATAGAGTGTAACAAAACTGCCTAAAACATGCTTCCATCTTTTTTTAGCCATAAAGTACTCCTCATATTCTTTTTTGAATTCTGGTTCATAACGATGATCGTATGTTCTCTTGATCATGGCCTCGTAGAAATCAATAATGCTTTCCGGTTTTGTGTCGGAGGAAATAATAATTTGACGGTCAGGATATTGAAGCATCTTTTCCAGGAGCTCCAGTTTATGCTGTGCGGTGACGTGATTATTTAACGAAAATTGAAAGTCCTGCATCAGAATTACCGCTTGCTTGCTCTCTACTAATTGCTGATTGCTTGCTGGTTGGTTGACTTCATTAAAACTCCACATCAGGCTGTCTATTTGCTTTTCTTTCAAAAACTGCTGATAGCCGTACAGAAGTTTCTTCTTTCCGGAAAATGGCAGGCCAACGATAAAAATACCGCAGGTCTTTTCAACATCGTAAAGGTTTTTTGGTTCAAGGAGCACCGGACTGGGGTGATCGACAAGGTCAAAGGCAAAAATTCTGCGAACTGCAAAGTGAATAATGTGATAGAGTCCAAGAGCCAACAGGAGCAGTTCGCCCCACAATACCCACAGATCAATATTCGTCCATTGGTTAAACTCAGAAGGTTTAATCACAGAGGCAAGCGCGATATCTTTCTCACCGGGAACACTATACAGAAAATTCAGAGAGTCATTGGTGGTGTGCCATAGCCATGCTGAATCAGCTGCATTTCCAAAACTCGACTCTTGAGTTTTATCGATTATTGAATCGAGTGATGGCCTCGGATAGAGTTGCGAATCACCGCTGCCATAAACACTTAGAGATTCCTTCTCCCCTTCCGCACTGTCTCTCAGGCTCATAAAATCTCTGAAACTTGAACTGGTCTCAGCCCACCGGGTCATCCCGGTGAATTCATAATATTTTCCATTTTCTTTCTTGTTCAACCTGTATTCGTCTGGGATGTAAGCATAATCCATGTCGATCCTTTTGTTTCGTGCTTCGATAGCCTGGGCAACTTCCAGTTGATTATACTTTTCCCAAATTTCACTTTCAATTTTTCGGCCCACCTCATTCAGGTACAGCGGAGGAATAATGCTGATGATCGTCAGCCAACTGAAGAGCATAATTGAAAATGCCTTTAATGGCTTATGGATCGGAATGCGCTCGACCAGGCGGTCTATAGGGAGAAGGGCAAAGAACCGGGCCTTCACTGGCCACCTTGACGGAAAAATGACAAAATAGATTGCCCAGAATAATAACTGGAATACCCAATTTAGCAAGGAAGTTTCGAGCACTATATTGGTCAATACTATTCCAGCAATGGAAACATAAATGAACTTCATTCTGCCACTCAACTCACCATCCTTTTTCAGTTCAGCATAAATGGCCAGGAAAAGATTAGGTGCGGAAAGGCAGAAGATCGCCATGACTTTTTGCGGAGTGCCAATATTTCCCCACGATAAAACCAGCAGGAAAACAATCAACTCAATTAATACGCAGGTATTGAAAAGAATGATTCGCTTGTAAGTGTTCAGGCTTTCATTATCAGAATGAGGGCGCAGCCAGGATAAATAGAACCGCCTGATCTTGAGTTTAGTGGATTGATATGAGGCGATGAACAATACAAAAAGCTGAACAGCCAGGATTCCGAACAGAGTCAGGTAAGCCATAAAGCCCAGGCCTGCAGAAAGGATTATCGGTGACTTTTCGAAATCAGTATCGCGGTAGGCAATTACATACAACGGGAGGCCATAAAAAGGCATGATTAAAATCCGGTGTTCCTTTCCCATGTACTGAACGGAAATCGCGCGAGAGGCCCGCCCTCGCATGGCCGCTAACAGCTCTGCATTTTGGTTGGTTTCGGCTAAAAAATCCTCCTGCATATTGTTCGAATCGGTCGAACTAAATAAGGTCAGTCCCTTTTCATCCACAATGCAAAAGCCATAACCCGGTGGGAGAATCGGATCCATGACGGAGTGTAATTTTGTAGTTGTTACTAATACTCTGATGCTGTCTGAAGAACTCCGCTTTGAAAGGGCTGCTTCCGTGCTGCCGTCAATCCATGACCGTATGGATTGTATAACTATGGAGTCTTTTTCATTAAGGATCCAGAATTGTTTGTTAATAACCTTTCCGAAATATTCCCGCTCGTTCAAACGGGGAAGCCGTTCACCGGTGTTTCGGTGTTTCGGTGTTATGTTTAGCATTTGTTTTCCATCCTTATCCAGCCAAATCAGGGAATTGAACTCCGGGTATTTCTCCAGTATCCCCGTTCCTGAAAATGAATTTGCGCTGTCTAATGCCAGTGGCAAGATGTGATGGTCTTTTTTTAGTGTTAGAATAATTTGAGTGTAATAACCATCAGCAGCATCCATCAGATTGCCAATACTTTCAATTTCATTTTTGAATTCTTGCTTTATTTTCGATGCCAGCATTTTCAGATTGCTGTCGGTGTTTTTTTGGACCTGCCAAAAGCTGTACCCGGAGAGGATTATTTGCACCAGCACGGCAGTGCCCGCCACGAGCGAAACACCAGTCATGACCACATTAGAAATGTGGATGCGCTCGATGGGGGCCATGAACTTCAGTTTCAAAAGAGGCATACCCATAGCCATGAACACTAATACCAGCATGGCATAGAACAATATCCATGGCTTTACCTGCATAGCTTTCTGATCAAGAAACTCACTTTTCACGAGGCCGACAATGATCCACTCTTCATTCACTTCGCCTGGCAATACAAAGTCGAGCCGGTGCGGGAAGGCTTTGTAGCTTTCATTAGCTATTTGAACCTCCAGCATATTGCCCGCAGTAAAGCCGTGGTAGCTTAACATGAGTTCTTCCAGGCTGTCTATTCTTATCTTGCTATCGAGAGTTTGATAAGCCACACGGGCAGTCGTGCCGATTGAATCCACCCGAATCACCACAAACTCCTGAAATTGATCGGGTCGGGTGTCAATAAGATCTTTCACACTTATGCCCAGTTCATATTGAGTTCCTTCATCGTCTTCCAGCGGATAGAACTCGGTGTAAGGATTGGGATATCGTATTAATTCCGGATTCAAACCGGGCCTTTTGGGGATTGCGTTGAGTCCCCGGGCGGGTGTTGGAGAAGTTTCCCATTCCCAATACAACCTGTTGTATTCTTGCGTGGCAACTCGTTCAAAACCTTTTCCTTTTTCAATAATGTTTTTGCTGATGAGTGTGAGAACGCGGAACTTTTCTTTGATGAGGAAGTCCTGGTTGCTGTTCACGAAATAGAGAAAATAATAAACGAAGCCAGATCCCATCACCGCCAGGGCCACTGCAACAACCCAGAATCTTCTGGGCACCGAAAATGATTTCATAGGTTAAAAGTTAAGATTTCTGGAAATGTTGATAAAATGAGGTTGCCTATGTGGCCATTCACTCGCCACCCCTTCAATCGATACGATTCCGGAAAAAAGAACTGCATTGCTTTTGATTTCTCCGACTCTAAAGTAGTTAAAATAAAAGATTACAACCCTTGCTGCAAGTATGGTAATACCCAAAGAACTATATTTGAACCATGTCGTTTATAGTTCCCATGCCTTCCTTCACATTGACTACACATGAACTTCATTCTTTAAAATATCCAAAATGGTCTTGGTGATTCTACTGCGCCAATACCCCACCAGGACGAGGCTGGCCACCATAGATTTTAAACTATTTAAGCTATGCCGTCCGTAATTCCAGGATATGAATATGATCTATTCATTTCGTACCGCCACAAGGATAACGAGTATGACGGCTGGGTTACAGAGTTTGTGGAAAACCTGAAGAGGGAATTGCACGCCACGTTTAAAGAAGATATCTCCATTTACTTTGATACCAACCCCCACGATGGACTTCTTGAAACCCATGATGTAGACGACTCGCTCGCCAAAAAACTTAAATGCCTTCTGTTCATACCTATTGTGTCTCAAACCTATTGCGACCCTAATTGCTTTGCCTGGAAGCATGAATTCATTGCTTTCCGGAATGGTGCCACTGTTGACCGCTTTGGCCTTAAAGTGAATCTGGCAAACCGCAATGTGGCCAGCAGAATCCTGCCTGTAAGAATCCATGATTTAGATCACGATGACGTGACCCTCTTCGAAAAAGAAGTTGATGCGGTGATGAGGCCGGTGGACTTCATCTTTAAATCTCCCGGGGTTAATCGCCCCTTGCGCGCCAATGAAGATGACCCCAGAGAAAACCTGAATCATACCTTTTACCGCGACCAGATCAATAAGGTGGCAAATGCGGTGAAAGAATTAATCTCAGGGATAAAAAGTAAGCATGAAGGTAAAGAGCCATCCCAGGTGGCTACAGCCTCTGCCGTCCACCAGGCCAGTACCAATCAGTTTGAAACTTTATCCTTTTTTGAAGAGCTTAAACGGAGGAATGTTCTAAGGGCTGGGTTAGCTTACCTGGTGGTTGCCTTGCTGACAATCCAAGGCATGCAAATGGCAACTTATGAGTTTGGTCTTCCATCATGGATGCTGACTGCACTGTTAATTGTTTGCGCAGCCGTATTTCCGGTGGCCATGATCGCGGCTTGGTATTTCGAAAAAAGTCCGAGGGGCATAGTTCGAATCAATTCTGCAGCAGCATATGAAAATCCCTATACGCCAACTCAGAAGAAGCCATTTACTAATAACATAATTATCGGTGGTTTGGCGCTCACCATTGTGTTGATGTATTTTTTTCCCCGGAATAGTAAATCTAATGTTAGGTCAGCAGATTTTAGCAAATCCATTGCCGTTTTACCTTTCCTCAATATGAGCACTGACCCTGAACAGGATTATTTCAGCGATGGCATGATGGATGAAATACTCAACCAGTTAGTGAAGGTTCGGGAGTTGAAGGTAATATCGAGAACTTCTTCGATGATTTATAAAGACTCTAAACTCCCCTTAAAAAGTATTGCCGATGAATTGCGCGTGGCCAATGTGGTTCAGGGAAGCGTTCGAAAATCCGGGAATAATCTCCGCATATCCGTGCAGTTGATCGATGCCAGTTCCGATGCCAATCTTTGGTCCAGAACTTTTGACAGCAACCTAATTGATATTTTTTCCATTCAAACCGAAATATCAAAAAGTATTGCACTGGAATTGAAGGCCATCCTCACCCACGAAGAGGAAAAAGAACTTCAGCAAATCCCAACAAAAAGCAATCTGGCATATGACTATTATCTTAAAGGCCAATTCTATAATAAAGAATATAATTGGATAAAAGGTATTGAGATGTGTTCTAAAGCTATTGAAGCAGATCCGGATTTTACTCTGGCCTATGTGTTACGATCGAATTTAAATGCTCTGGCTTTTTTTAATAAGCAGCCCACATGGGAAGGGCGTGACGAACAGGCCAAAATAGATTTATCGAAGGCACTCGAACTGAATGCGAGTCTGCCGGAGGTTAAGATGTGCCAGGCGTTCACTTTGTATTACACAGAAAGAGACTATAAGGGGGCGATCCGCATTTTAAACGAGGTGCAACAAATACGGCCCAACGATGTTCAGGTGTATTTTGCTCTCGCCATTATCCAGCGGAGGATGGGGCTATGGCGGGAGGCGCTTAAGAACTTGGAATTGGTGGTATCGATGGAACCCAACAACAAAGACTTTCTATTTCAGATGGC
>JAYUHI010000530.1:0-2959 GCA_043767095.1 Bacteroidota bacterium | reverse complement strand
CATTGAATGGCTTTCCTCCAAAATTGTAAACCTCCGCATTTTTAATGATGATAGTGGTGTTATGAACGTGAGCGTGAAAGATGATGGCGGAGATATTTTGGTAGTTAGCCAGTTTACGTTGCACGCCAGCACGAAAAAAGGAAACCGTCCCTCCTACATCAAAGCAGCGAGACCGGAAACAGCCATTCCGCTGTACGAAAAATTTATTAATGCCTTACAAACTAATCTCGGAAAAGAAATTCAAACCGGTGAATTCGGTGCCGACATGCAGGTGGAGATTCACAACGATGGGCCGGTGACGATTATTATTGATACGAAGAACAAGGTGTAGAGGTCCACGGTCAACAGTCCACGGTCGACAGTGGACTGTGGACCGTGGACAATTTGTCAATGGCCAAAATGATCCCACCCTTGCGCCCGCAGCGGAATGACCGAACCCTGTTTAGTGATCATAACATTTTGAGAAGGATTAGAATGCACATGCCCGATGAAATGAATATCAGGATGGTTTTTTATTTTTTCCATATCGGATTGGCGAATGGTAAACAGTAACTCGTAATCCTCCCCGCCATTCAACGCACAGGTGATCGGGTCAAGATTAAATTCCATAGCTGTTTCAAAAGTTTGATTGTCAATGGGAATTTTATCTTCAAATACTTTCATGCCCACACCTGAACTTTTGGAAAGGTGGAGTAACTCCGAGGCAAGCCCATCCGAAATATCAATAATTGAAGTAGGCACAACCCCGGCTTCCTCCAACTCATAAATAATATCCATGCGGGCATCGGGTTTGAGTTGCCGCCCAACCACATACTTATATTTCTCGATGTCGGGTTGCATGGCCGGATTGGTTTTATAGACCTCTTTCTCCCGCTGCAAAACCTGGAGGCCCATGTAAGCGCCACCCAAATCGCCAGTCACACAAATGATGTCGTTCTCTTTGGCACCCGTTCGGTATGCAATTTTTTCTTTCTCAGCCGTTCCAATTATACTCACCGAAATAACCAAACCGTGTGGCGAAGCGGTGGTATCGCCTCCAACCAAATCAACTTTATAATTTTCGCAGGCGAGTTTTATTCCCTGATAAATAGTATCCACGGCCTCAACGGAAAAGCGATTACTGAGGGCAATCCCGATGGCTACCTGGGTTGGTTTGCCATTCATGGCAGCGATGTCTGACACATTCGCGGCAATAACTTTATAGCCCAGGTGTTGCAGCGGCATGTAGGCCAGATCGAAATGAATGCCTTCAATAAATATATCTTTCGATAGTAAAACCACTTCACTGCCGCACGCAATAACGGCAGCATCATCGCCAATGCCCAAAAGAGAGGATGGGTTGGTTAAGGTGAATTCTTTTTTGATCCTATCAATCAGGCCGAATTCGCCCAGCGTTGAAATTTCAGATCTTCCTTCCGGAGTCTTGTCGCTCATTTCAGTTTCTTGTTTTGATGGTGACGTTTACCGTCCCGCATTGTTTTCTTCTTCAAATTACTTTCCAGGGCTTTAGTCAAGTCCACTCCCGTTTGGTTAGCCAAACAAATCAACACAAAAAGAACATCGGCCATTTCATCAGCCAGGTTTATTTTCTTGTCTGATTTTTTTTCGGATTGGTCGCCATAGCGTCTGGCCATGATGCGGGCTACTTCACCCACCTCTTCAGTGAGCATGGCCATGTTGGTCAGCTCACTGAAATACCGAACACCGTGCTTCTTGATCCATTGATCAACCAGAGCCTGCGAATCTTTAATAGTCATGAAGAATATTTTGAATACTTAATCTGATTAATTTGGGATTAGTTCAAATCACTCCAGTACAAGCCTGCCATTGACAAGAGTTGGTACTACTTTATATTGATCAGGGGTAAGACAAAACTCAATGTCTTCACGAATGTTCAACCGGTTCAACCGCTTCACATGCGAAGACTCGTTCAGGAAACCTACCAAATTATTTTTCGCTTTTTGATACAGGTGGAAGGAAGCCAAGGGAGCATCATCATCCGGGGTGGCAACGCCACGCATTTGCTCAATAACCGCTCCGGCAAAAAGAGTATCCTCCAGATTTACCCGGCCCTTCCATCCGGCACAAAGAATGAGAATGGAGTTTTGAGTTTTTCTGAGGTGGTTCGTTACCGCTGAATGATTTAGAAAGGAACCAATAATTAATTCTTTTGCGTGTTTAGATTTTTCAATTGCCAGGGTTCCATTAGTAGTTGTAAAGGCGATATCATTTCCCCGGATATCCTCATTCATGTATTCGAACGGTGAATTTCCCTTATCGAAGCCATCCACTTTTTCTCCATTTCGCTCACCTGAAGTAATAAAACCTTTGTCACTCATCTTCCGGCAATCTTCCAAATTGGCCATCGGAGTAATGCTCTTCACCCCGTGTGCAAAAGCAGTGACCATGCAGGAGGTTGCCCTCAGAATATCAACCACCACCACAGTCTTATCACGCACGTCATACAAATGCATGAGCTCCGGGCTGAGGCAAACATCAATGGTTTTCATTGCTAAATAATAATATTGAATTCGTCTGGGTGGACGGACATTCATTGCCACGTCCTTTAGGGCGCGGCAATGTTACTTTACAGAGAGTTGGCTTTAGCCAAATCTTTTCTATTCTCATTTCATTAGCTTGAAACCATACTTAGAAATAAACTCCTGATACTCTTGTTCAAACGTAATTTTCTGATGATGCGCTTCCTGATTGTCAATATACTTTCTTACCGCGTTAATTTGAGATTCACTGACCAAAACAGCAAAATACTCATCTTGCCATTCAAAACTTTCTTTTATCAAATTGCTTTTATTGATCCAAAGGGACGATTCCCCCTTAATAAGTTGAATGGTCTTGGCAATTGTCTGACTTCCTCCCAGCGAAATCAGACAATGTGCATGATCCGTGTGACCATTGACGCAATCCAAATAAATTCCTTTTAACTTGGCATTTTCGGCAA
>JAYUHI010000529.1:0-2964 GCA_043767095.1 Bacteroidota bacterium | reverse complement strand
AGATTATGACACTTCCCAGGCGGTTGACATTGATGGGAAAAGAGGATGTAGGGGTTGAACCCGTTGGCGATATTGAATCGCTGCGCTACAATCGTCAGGAGGTAAAAAACATGGCACTTCCGGCAAACAAAGAAGTTGTCCTGAAAAATATCAAGGGCAATGCCATGGAATTAAATTTGGAAGTTGACCCTAAGATGGCGCCCATGATTGAGTTGAACGTGCTGCGTTCACCGAACAAAGAAGAATATACGCGCATCACGTTTTTGCGTGGCCGTGGTTTCAACGCAGTGCGGCAAGGCATATTGCCACCTCCCGCTCCCGGCACTCCCGCATCCAACCTCAACAGCAGCTTGATAAGCATTGAGACAACATACTCCTCTCTTCATCCCGATGTAAATCCCAGAGGCCCCGAAACCGCATCGGTGCTGATGGATAACAATGAGCCTCTCAAACTCCGCGTGTTCATAGACAAAAGTGTGGTGGAAGTTTTTGTGAATGGAAAGCAGGCTCTTGCAGTAAGGGTGTACCCAAGCCGCAACGATAGTGTGGGAGTTTCCCTGAGGGCGCAAGGGCAGGATACTGAATTGAAACTGTTGGAAGCCTGGCAAATGAAAAGTATCTATTAGTTTTTGATGCTGAACAGGATTGCTTCCGGCATTTTGATTCAAGGATGGTTATCCAATTAAAAAATACTGTCGCTAAAAAGTTATCCGATGAAAAATTTAATATCCCTTCTCATTCTGATTATCGGGCTCCCACGCCTTGTCAGCGCACAGTGGGATACCATAAACATGAACAAACCGAGCGTGCTATGGATAACCAACCAAGCCGTTCCAAAATCCATAGTTCAATCCACACGTTCATTCCGCGAGCGGTTACTGGCTGACCCATATAGGCCGGCTTATCATTTTTGTGTGCCCGAAGATGTGGGCAGACCTGGCGACCCCAATGGTGCCTTTTACTACAATGGCCGCTATCATCTTATGTATCTCTACAACCGGGAAGGGAGCGGATTTTCCTGGGGCCATATTTCGAGCAAAGATTTGTTGCACTGGCGCCATCACCCCGATGCCATTGGGCCCGGCAATGGCGATGATGGTGTTTTTAGCGGAGGTGCCTTCGTTGACAAAAATGGAAAAGCCACCATCACCTATTGGGAATTTATGAACTCAACTACCCGCGCTGCAAATGCCAAGAACAAAACGCGGCCGATGGGCATTGGCATTGCCGAAAGTAATGACACACATTTTGATAAATGGGTCAAGAGTGCCAGCAACCCAGTGATAGCTTCAACTGAGTGGGGGATAACAATTACCAAAGACAAAGCAGGCCAGGAATTGATTTATGGCTCTGCCGACCCTTCAAACATTTGGATGAAAGACGGGCGGTATTATATGCTCACCGGAAATTTATTGGTGCTGAATAAATATGGCCGCAAGGATGATTCACCTCCGCAATTTCAGGGAGACCATCTCTGGCTTTTTGTTTCCGATGATTTGAAAAAGTGGGAATACGTACATGAGTTTTATCAGTCGGACAGAAAATGGGCCGAGAAAAGTGAAGACAATATGTGCCCCAGTTTTC
Organism: Bacteroidota bacterium; assembly: GCA_043767095.1. GTDB lineage: Bacteria > Bacteroidota > Bacteroidia > Cytophagales > Cyclobacteriaceae > ELB16-189. The sequence goes on along the minus strand of JAYUHI010000529.1, from coordinate 1,380 downwards.
TTCCTTTGCCTTCGAGCCCCGATGGTGGGAAGCCAAGTGGAAAACATTTGATGCTTTTCATAAGCCACAACATAGGCTGCCAATATTATGTCGGCAACTATAAGGACGATAAATTTTTCCCCGATGTGTATGGAAGGATGTCGTGGCAGGACAACGCCTACTTCGCACCAGAGGCTTTGATTGATAATAATGGAAGGCAAATCATGTGGTCGTGGGTTTTTGATGACCGCCCCGATAGCCTTAAAAATTTTAGCGGATGGACCGGCACGTTTGGATTGCCACGCTCGCTGTGGCTTGGCAAAGATGGAACACTCAAGATGGAACCTGTGAAAGAACTCAAGAACCTGCGGCAGAACGAGCGGGTAAAAAATAATTTGACAATCCCATCCGGTTCAGAGATAGACCTAAGTGATTTTGGAAAAGAGTTGCTCGAACTGGAAATAACATATCAGCCTGGCACAGCAACACAGGTTGGCGTTATGGTGAATTGTTCCAACGATGGTCGTGAGCAAACAGTAATTTATTACGATGCAACGGAAAAGAAATTAATGTTCGATGCCACAAAATCAAGTATTGATTTGGGAAGAAAAAATCTGGAAGTGGCACCGTTCGAATTACAGAAAAGTGAACCGCTTGTACTTCGCGTTTTTGTTGACAAATCCATTGTGGAAGTTTTTGCCAACGACAGGCAGGCGATTGGCCGCAGTGTTTACCCTCGGTTAGGTGGAACGGGCGTTAAGCTTTTTGCGAAAGGGGGCGATGTAAAAGTTTTGTCCGTTAAGGCTTGGGAAGTGATGCCATCAAACCCGTATTAATTATTACAATGAATAAGAACACCAGAGTTTTTGGATGGTCAGTAATCCTTTCGTTAGGCGGTTTTCTGTTTGGCTTTGACACGGCCGTTATTTCGGGCGTGGAAAAATCCATTCAACAATTATTTTCCCTATCGTCATTCCTTCACGGCTTCACAATTTCTTCGGCACTAATTGGAACCGTTGCTGGTTCATTGGTGGCGGGGCTTCCAGCCGATAAATATGGAAGGAAGCCTGTATTGTTTATTATCGCCTTGCTCTTTGCAGTATCCGCAATAGGCAATGCCCTAACCAGCACCTGGTCTCTTTTTATCTTCTTTCGTTTTGTTGGCGGCATAGCCGTTGGTGCTTCTTCCGTGGTGGCCCCCATGTATATATCTGAAATTTCCCCGGCCAATGTAAGGGGCCGCATGACTGCCCTTTTTCAATTCAATGTAATCTTCGGGATATTGATGGCTTATGTATCCAATTATTTTCTGAGCAGCATTGGCGATGATGCATGGCGATGGATGCTTGGTGTTATGTTCATCCCCGCAGCGGCCTATTTTATTCTTCTGTTTATTGTGCC
>JAYUHI010000528.1:0-7054 GCA_043767095.1 Bacteroidota bacterium | reverse complement strand
ATTTAGACACCTCAAAGGTTTGAACTTTTTCCGCTATTTTATAAAGTGGACTTTCGGATAGTTATGAATGAAAGGGAACAATTACCTTGTTTTTCTTGAAAGGATGATTCATAATGATATGGCTACCTGTTTGCCGGATTTCATACCATCCATCTCTCTTTAATAGCCTTAACAGTTCGCTGCTTTTCATTCTAAATACTCCTGGCAAAGGTAATGTGTTTATTCCCCGCTGCAATTTGGCCCACATTTGCCAATTCCCTTTATTTTATCAAACTTTAATCAGGTTTGGCACTAACCAAACCAATACTCTATATGCGGCTTTTCCTGATTATCCTTTTGGGGGTTTGCGGTTTAGGGCTTTTTCAATCCCGGAGTTTTTCGGATTTTAAACATTACAGAGTATATTTGAAATATGGAACAGGTACTTAGGGTTGGGGATATTTCTATTAAGGCCACAATGGTAAGAAATAGAAAAGGCAGAAAGGGATATTTCATTGACGCTTCTGAATTAGCTAACAATGCCCGGGTTGTTATTGTTGATAAATCCGCACCAAAGAAAACAAGTCGCACAAAAAGATCATCCACTATACGTCCAGATGTCCAGGAATTACTGGACGAAATGAAGGAGTACAAAGAAGGCAGGATTAATCTTCGCTCCTTTGATGAGTTCATCAAAACAGTATAAAGTCCTTCCGTTCGGTCGTTTCGAAAAAGAAGCTTCCGCTATCATTAAAGCATATCCGGCATTCAAAATTGATTTAGAGAATTTCAAAAAACTGCTCGTCACCAACCCGGAGCAGGGTGAACATCTTGGGTCTGGTGTCTATAAGGCACGAGTCGAGATTACGGGGAAGGCCACCGGAAAAAGTTATGGCGCTCGGATTATCCATGCCATTTTCAGTATAGCTGAGGAAGTGTTGTTATTGAAGGTGTATGATAAGAGTAAAACCAAAGACCTTTCTAAGCAGGAACTTCAACATATCCGCGAGCTTGCTGGTGAGATTCGTTCTGAAAAAAATAAGCGGATTCAAGACCAATCTAAGAAAGCAAGCAGAAGCAAGCCCAGATTTAACCGTGGATAATCTCAGGTCTGAGGTTCGGAAGACAGTGAGGAGCCCCAAGGGGGAATTCCTGCGGTCATTTGAACAGAAATATCTTCCGCTTTCCTTCATTTATTTCCTTCAATAAGAATTCAAATAATGAGGCCCTGTGCGGTTCCCCCTTCGGCCTGCCTGCCGCACAGGCAGGGGTTAGGGGGCGGAGGTGGACATCCATTTGCCAATTCCCTTTATTTTATCAAACTTTAATCAGGTTTGGCATTAACCAAACCAATACTCTATATGCGGCTTTTCCTGATTATCCTTTTGGGGGTTTGCTGTTTCCCTGCCCTCGCCCAATCCATTCAAAATGTAAAGGCAACGTTTCTGGAAGGTAAAGTAGTGGTCACCTACGACCTGGTGGGCGGCAAACCCGACCAAAAATTTGCCCTCGATTTGTATGGCTCGCACAACAACTTCTCAACTCCGTTAACCAAAGTGAGTGGCGATGCAGGGAAAAATATCACCCCTGGCATTGGTAAAAAAATTATTTGGGAAGCAGCACAGGAGTTCAGCACATACAGAAAAGATATCACCTTTAAAGTAAAAGGCGAAGCCATGGCCTTGCCGTTTCTTTTTAAAACACCTGTTGCCGATGCAAGTTTGAGGCGTGGCAAAAAAACCAAAGTGAAATGGGAGGGAGGTAAACCATCGCAAAGCGTGAAGCTGGAACTGTACCAGGGCGATAAACTTATTATTACCGTTGCTGAAACTTCAAACACCGGCCAATACACCTGGAGTATTCCAAAAAAACAAAGCAAAGGAAGCTACACGCTCAAGCTAAGCACTACTCCCCCTTCGGGCTTGCCTGCCGGGCAGGCAGGGGCCGGGGGGTCGGAAACAGCAAATAGCAATGCTTTTAAAATAAAATCTAAAACTCCTTTCCTTGTTAAAATCTTACCGGTGGCTGCTGTGGGTGGAGTGTTAGCTTTCCTGGCTGGAGGCGGAGGCAGTGGTTCCAATGATTTGCCCGAAGCGCCCGGGCCTAAATGAAGAGAAGGACACCTGAAAACGATTTGGGACGTAAGTAGGAACGAATGACACCAATAAAAAAACACTTCGAATTTTCAAGACATGCATTAGAGCAAATGAAATTGAGAAACATCTCGAAAGCAGTGGTGGATGACATACTGGCAAGCCCCGGACAAATACTGAACGAAGACGTCCTTCAGGTGTATCAGTCCACTACGGCAGACAGAAAATTTTTAATTCGTATTTTTGTTAATGAAAGCAACCGGGTGATTACAGTTTACAAAACATCAAAAATCAAAAAATACTATGAAGGTAAAATATGACAAGGAAGTAGATGTACTCTACATTGGCTTCAGCGAAGAAAAAATTAAAGAGAGCGATGAAGGAAAGCCAGGGATTATACTGGATTATGACAAGCATGGTTCTATTGTGGGCATTGAAATATTGAATGCCTCAAAGCGTATGGGAAACCCTGCCAAAGTTGAGTATGAAGTTGCTTAGTTATGGAAACCATCCAAACAAAAAAAGAATATTACGCTGCCATGGCTCAAATTGAAGCATTCCTTGAAAAAGGCTTTGCCAATTTAACCAAGACCGAAAACCAGGAACTGAAACTTCTCTCCGCCCGCGTGGAGGCATTTGAAAAAATGCATTACCCCATGCCCGTGCAGCACGACTTGAAAACTTTGCTCAACGCCTACATGAGCGAGCACCACCTCAACAAACAGCAGATGGCCATTTTACTGGAAGTTGATAACGCCACGTTGAGCAATATGCTGGACAAGAAAAAACCATTGACGTTAAGTTTTGCCAAACGGCTTCATCAAAAAATCCATTTGGATGGTAATTTGATTTTGGAGATGGCATGAAACTAGAAATGCCTTTCACCACCATCATGAGATACTTACTCCCTTTCATATTCACCTTCTCAACAGGTTCCTGATTTTAAAACTAAAAAGAAAATAAAATTAAATAAAATGAAAAACCGATGCCCCCTTTGTGAAGGAAATAAAACCGAAGGCACCACCACTTACACCGTTGACCTGGGTTTTGGTGTTGTGGTAGTTAGAGGAGTGCCTGCCAAAATCTGTACGCAATGTGGCGAAGAATGGATTGATGCCCCCGTTGCCCGATTGCTGGAAAATATTGTGCTTTCGGCCAAAGCCAAACATAGCCTGGTTGAAGTGGTGGGGTATTAAGAATAGTCATCAGACTAAACGAAAATAATTATGGAATGCGCCTTATGCCACAACGGAACAACCAAAAATGGATTGGTTACCGTATCCCTTGAACGGGGCGGCACTATTGTGTTGATTAAAAAAGTGCCTGCCGAAGTTTGCACCAACTGTGGCCACTATTACCTCTCGGAGGAAATGGCAGCCGATGTTTTAAAAAGGGGCAATGAAGCCATCAGCAAAGGGGCTGAACTGGAAATTGTGAATTTATAAGAAACTACCCAATAGGTTTACCAACACCAATGAAATATTTATTCAGTTGGATTTTATTCGGTTATTTCTCCGCAGAGTCTCCCGTCTCGGGGACTCTGCGGGTGAGCGATCCTCGAAGCGCAGAGTCCCGAAGCGGAGACTGCAATGAAGGAATGACGAACCTTAGATAAAAATTCACCAAATTGTATTCAAAATTTAACATCATATGATACGCACAACAGTAATACCCAACACAAGCAACTTTAATGTGACTTTGGATTTCCCTAAAGATTATTTGGGAGAAGAGGTTGAAATAATTGCTTTTAAAAAGGAAGAGGGATTTTCAGAGAAAAAGCATGGGCCTAAAAGATTTGTTTCTTTTGATGCCATAAAGATTGATACCGCGAATTTCACCTTCAACAGGGACGAAGCCAATGAGCGATAAATCCTTTTTAGACAGTAATATCTTAGTGTATTGCTACAGCACATCCGATGCTCACAAACAAAGCATCGCCCGTGCGCTATCCGCTATGGATAACGTTCATATTTCAACGCAAGTGCTGAACGAAACGACTAATGTTCTATCCAAAAAATATCACATTGCCTGGAATGACTTGGTCAATCTGATTACCGATTTTGAGCGTAATTTCATAGTTCATTCGCTAACAACTTCTGAGATTAAAAAAGCTTGCGGCATTGCTGAGCGCTACGGTTTTTCTTTTTTTGATAGCCTGATGGTTGCCTCTGCTATTGAATGCCATTGCCCGGTTTTGTACTCAGAAGATATGCACAATGGACAAATAATTAACGATACGCTAAAAATTGTGAACCCGTTTGTTTGATGGAAAATGAGCAATACCAATAATAAGCCCTTTAACCCCAATTTTAATTATACCGAATTCGGTACAATTGGGGCAATGAAGCCATCAGCAAAGGGGCTGAACTGGAAATTGTGAATTTGTAGAAACTACCAATAGGTTTACCAACACCAATGAAATATTTATTCAGTTGGATTTTATTCGGTTATTTCTCCGCGGAGTCTCCCGTCTCGGGGGACTCTGCGGGTGAGCGACTTCGAAGCGCAGAGCCCCGAAGCGGAGACTCTGCGAGGAAGGAGTGGTGGAAACCAGTCAAACGATTTACCTGAAGCACCAGACCCAGATTAATTAATGTTGCTGTGTCTATCAATTCACTTTTATTAATCGTCTGGTTTACAAGTGCCTTAAATGCAGCCCATGCGGCTCCTGCCGTAACAGTCTCAACAACTTCTCCAGACCCAACTAATTCTTCGCCTATTCCCATTACGATCACCTTCAACGAAAGCGTGACCGGATTTAATGTGAATGGCATATTGGTAACCAACGGAACGAAAGGAGGTTTTACAGGAAGCGCTGATACATACACGGTGAATATTACACCAACCGGCCAGGGTGAAGTGACAGTCAGCGTTGCTTCAGATGTTGCGGTAAATGATGGGTTCATCGGGAACACGGCCTCCAATACGTTGTCAATAATATATGATTCTGTTGCGCCCACAGTTGCCATCACATCAGCCGCACCCGACCCAACTAATGTTTCACCTATTCCGGTTACCATTGCTTTCAGCGAAAGCGTGACTGGATTTATTGTGAGTGATATAACCGTAACCAACGGAACTGCAGGAGACTTTGACGGAAGTGGAAAGAACTATACAGCCAGCATCACGCCCACCGCAGCTGGAACTGTTACTGTGAGTGTTGCGGCTAACAAGGCTTTTGATGCTGCATCCAACGGCAACATGCCATCCAATTCATTCACAAGAATTTTTGATAACACCCCTCCTGGAATAACTAATACTACAGACATGTCGGTAGTTGCCGGATCAGCCATTACCTTTAAGGCAACCATTACTGATAACGAAACTTCCATTTCCGCCACCGTTGAGTACCGCTCCATCTCTGCCGGTGGCGCCACTACAACCAAGAACATGACGCCCGGTTCCCCTTATTCATTCACCATTGGTGCAAGCCAGGTGGGCGCCCTTGGCATCGAATATAAAATCTCAGCCACAAGCCTTGGCGGAACAAACACCACTGGAACAGCTTTCAAAACAGTGAAAGTAAATTTCCCAAACTACGGCCTCACCATTCCATACAATTCATTTGGAGGCGCTATTTCCAATTACAGAATTGTAGCTGTGCCACTGGAACTTGGCGTGAACAATAACGTGTCGGATGTGTTTAATGAACTAATACCGGAAGACAACGAACAGTGGAGGATGTACCACTACGATGAAGGGTTTACTCCAAAAAAGACAAAACAACTGACGGGCAATTCTGAAATAAAGCCTGGCCTGGGTTACTGGCTGATTGTACGCAGCAATCCGGGCACGCTCACGAGTGGCCCCGGGGTATCCGTTGATGCCACAACCGATGCGCCCTTTGAAATTCAGCTTAAGAAAGACTGGAACCAAATCGGCAATCCTTACAACTTTAATTTGTTGTGGGCCGATGTGGTGGCGGCAAATCCTGGCTTGGGGTTGCCATTGGTAGTTAGGCTTTACAATGGTGATTTTGTAGATGGCACCATCCTGAATAAAATGCAAGGCGGATTTGTTAAAGTGAATGCCGCTACCACTTTGAAATTTCCCGTAAAGAAAAATCCGGCAGCTGGAGGCCGGATGGGTGAAGAAAAAATGCCGTTCTTAAATGAATTTACAAACCCCGAGTGGCAAGTGATTTTACAGGTTAAGCAAGCGGAGCGGGTAAATCGAATTTCCGGCTTCGGCATGAACCACCAGGCCTCAGATCAATTTGATCAATACGATGGTTTCAACATGCCGCGCTTCTTTGAAAGCTATCTGGAACTGAACCACAATAAAAAAGAAGGCGATGATTTTTATTCGAAAGACATTGTGCCAACAACCGATCAGTATGAATGGGAGTTTTTTATCGAGAGCACAATGGATGAAAGACTGATTACCTTTGAGTGGGACAATTCCTACTTCGGGGAAAATGAAAAAGAACTTTACCTCTGGGATGTGAGCCGGCAACGGGCCGTTGATATGCGCACAGTAACATCGTATGCATTCGATAAACAAAACTCAAAATCGTTCAAGGTATTTTACGGTTCAAAGGATTTTGTAAAGAAGGAGACTGCCGTGAATGAAATGGTTTTACATTCCATCTTCCCCAACCCTGCCGATGGTGATGTAACCGTTTCATTCACCCTGCCTGAGTCCGCCTCCACGCAAGCCGTTACATTTTTAATGACCGATGTGATGGGAAGAAAATGCTGGGATTTTAGCGGCAGCTATAAAAGCGGTTATCATGAAGTAACCTGGAAGCGAACCCAAGAAGAGACAAACGGAATATATTTGATAAGTTTGAAAGCGGGAACTAAAGTTAAACAGGCAAGGGTTATCATGAAATAACATTTAGTAATAAACAATTTAGCAATGAAAGCAAATAAAAAAGTTACTTCCTTAAATCCGCAGGCTAAAACTTTTGAAGGCTCGCGGAAAATACAGGTAACAAAGTTCAGCAAAATTGTTTGGTAATCACAGCACCCGGAGTCATC
>JAYUHI010000527.1:0-7056 GCA_043767095.1 Bacteroidota bacterium | reverse complement strand
CCCGCAAAGCCTCCAACGCCTGATTGAAATAACCCTGCCCGGAAAGGGCCTCGGCCATGGCCAAATCCAATCGGGCGGCAGCGCCCTCATCTAAAAATTTTAAATCTTTCAGGATCTTTCGCGACTGATCAATGTATTCAAGAGCTGTTTTGGATGAACCGTTTTGAATATAGAGCTCCGCAACGGAAAGCAATAGCAGGCCATGGTTCTGGCTTTTTTCGGAATTGATCGCCACACTTTGTTTGATTGTTTCGTTGATGAGCGATTCAAAATCAAACAGAAGGCCTGATGCGAGTGCATATTTGGCTTTCGAGAAATTATATGTTGGGGTATATTTATTTTGCTTGCCGAGCTTCTTGGCAGCTTTGCTGTAGAATTTCTCCAGGGCCGATTCCGCGCCTTTGTAGTCGCCAGTTTCATACGCCACCTCAGCTTTGGCGTACATCTTGTCGTACTTGGCCTGGCCAAGGGCTGCCGTGAAAAGGAAAAGGCTAAAAGAAAATAGGGTCAGCGCTTTTTGGAAGGTTCTCATACTCTTAATTTTTGGGTGAATAAAATTAAGGAAATAAGGTCAAATATTTATTGAAAGGAATTTAGGGGGCACCCCTAAGACCTAACAGCACTCATAGTCTTCATCATGTGAGATCTTTTAAGTCTCCCAAGAGGTCAAACATAAAGAGAAACTGATTGGAGTTCCTTCGCTAATTTATGAATGGCACCTTCAATCTTTTTCGCCTGTAAAGCAGATGGATGTTTAGCGCCTGAGGCATACTGCTTCAGCAAACCAACTTGAATACCAGAAAGAGTGGCGATCCTTGACTGGTTAAGAAAATCAAAACTTTCAAAAAAAGCCGAAACATCGTATGAAATGGTTAAAGGTCACATCCACATCATGAAAATCCTTAATTAGCTTCCGCATTTTTTTCTCCAGCATTTCAACCGTTGGGGCCAAATCTACAATCAGGTTGTTGCGAAAATTAACCCTTCCCCAAAGTTTTCCATCTTCACCTTTCTCTATGATTAAATTTATCTTGACCATATTAATTTTATTTGAGTCCAGCTTGGCAAGACCTAACAGGTCTGGCAGTCTTCATTATGAGAGACCTGTTAGGTCTTTCCAGTTCAAGTTTTCCCATTGATTAATCTCTCCAGAATTATTTTCGCTGAGCCTGCTACCGAAGTGCCCGGCCCAAAAATAAATGCCACTCCTGCTTTACTAAGAAATTCATAATCCTGTTGAGGGATAACTCCCCCCGCCACTACCATGATTTCAGCGTTGCCTTGTTTCTTTAATTCAGAAATAAGTTGTGGAATTAAAGTCTTGTGCCCGCCCGCCAGACTGGATGCCCCAACAATATGCACATCGTTTTCAATGGCCTGTTTGGCCACTTCATCGGGAGTGAGGAACAGCGGCCCGATATCGACATCAAATCCTAAGTCGGCAAAACCGGTGGCAATGATTTTCGAACCACGGTCGTGGCCGTCCTGCCCCATTTTCGCAACAAGAATTCGTGGCCTGCGCCCGTCCAGCTCGGCAAAGCGGTCACTAAGTTTTCGAACTGCTTCAACTTCCGATTGATTTTTCATCCGGCCTGAATATACACCGGAAATGGTTAATGTTTTTGCTGTGTGCCTTCCAAATGCTTTTTCCATGGCCATGGAGATTTCGCCCAGCGTACAGCGATGCCGTGCGGCTTCAATGGCAAGCTCAAGTAAATTTCCCTGTCCGCTTTGCGCAGAAATAGTAATGGATTGTAAAGACGATTGGGCATTCGCCTCGTTTCGATTTTTTCGTATTTCATTTAACCTATAAATCTGTTCATCCCGCACAGCCGGGTTGTCCACTTCCAGGATTGGAAACTCTGCCCGTTCACCACTCCGATATTTATTGACGCCTACAATAATTTCCTCCCCCGAATCAATTCTTGCCTGCTTGGAGGCAGCCGCTTCTTCAATTCTAAGTTTTGGAATGCCGCGCTCAATCATGCTGGTCATCCCGCCCAAGTCCTCCACTTCTTTAATCAGTTCTTTTGCCTTTTGAATGAGTTGGCCTGTTAGCGATTCGACATAATAAGAGCCTCCCAGTGGATCAACCACTTGGGTAATCCCCATTTCCTTTTGCAGATAGAGTTGCGTGTTCCTTGCAATGCGTGCGCTGAAATCGGTAGGTAACGCGATAGCTTCATCCAGAGAGTTCGTGTGCAGCGATTGCGTTCCGCCAAAAACAGCAGCAAGTGCTTCAACACAAGTGCGCGTCACATTGTTGTACGGATCCTGTTCAGTCAAACTCCACCCCGAAGTTTGACAGTGGGTTCGCAAGGCTAATGATTTTGGATTTTTGGGATTGAATGACTTAACCATTTCAGACCACACCACACGGGCCGCCCGCATTTTGGCGACTTCCATAAACAGATTCATTCCAATGCCCCAGAAAAATGAAATCCGCGGAGCGAGGTCATCAATATCGATTCCCGCTTTTATTCCTGTCCGCAAATATTCAAGCCCATCGGCTAAGGTATAAGCCAACTCTAAATGAGCAGGCGCCCCCGCTTCATGCATGTGATATCCGCTAACGCTGATGGAGTTGAACTTTGGCATGTTGCGGGAGCAGTACGAAAATATATCGGCCACGATGCGCATGGAATGTGTGGGCGGATAGATGTACGTATTGCGCACCATGAACTCTTTCAAAATGTCATTCTGAATTGTGCCGCTCAATTGAGCAGGCTTTATCCCTGCCTGTCCGGCAGGCAGGCCTTGTTCTTCAGCAGCCACAATAAAAAAAGCGAGAATGGGAATCACCGCTCCGTTCATCGTCATCGAAACAGAAATCTGATCAAGAGGAATCTGATCGAACAAAATTTTCATATCCTCCACCGAATCAATAGCCACGCCTGCTTTGCCAACATCGCCCGCCACGCGCGGGTGATCAGAATCATACCCACGATGTGTGGGTAAATCGAACGCCACCGACAAACCTTTTTGACCCGCTGCTAAATTCTTGCGATAAAATAAATTGGATTCTTTCGCTGTTGAGAACCCGGCATATTGACGGATGGTCCAGGGCCGAACAGTGTACATGGTAGCGTACGGGCCGCGGAGAAATGGTGGAATGCCTGCCGTGAATCTTTCAAGATTAAATTCTTCAGAATCTGATTTTGAATAATGTGCTTTTACTTCAATTCCTTCGGGGGAAAGCCAGGGCCTCACCCCCCGCGAGGCGCGGGGCAGGCCCGGCCCCTCTCCGAAGGAGAGGGGTGCCCTCTTTTGAGAATCTATAGCTTGATTGAAAGTATTTGGATGGAATAATTTGTTTGAAAGACGGATTGCTCCCCTCTCAATTTGGAGAGGGTCCCCGCGCCTCGCGGGGGGTGAGGAGATTAATTGGCTCCAAACTTTTTCAACAATGGAATGAGTGAGCGATTCTACAAAGTATGAACCGGCCAACGGATCAATCACTTTGTCTAATTTAGATTCCTCCTTCAGTAATAAACTCATATTCCGTGTGGTGCGAATATGGATTTCTGAATTTGGGTTGTCGCTTACAAGCGTATCCGCATCCGCGGAAGCGACCACTGCCGCGATGGAAGAAAATGAATTGCTAATCAGACTGCCGTGTGGCTGATAGGCCTCATTCACGGATGGGTTGGAGATAAACCGGATAAAAGTTGGAACATTCTCCACACCGTAAGCCATCGAAATATTTTTCATGAGAATCCTCAGGCTTCTGATGGTGGCCACATCCAAAAAAAAATTAGACGAAGCTTTTACAGAGAAAGACAGTTGCTGAAATACAGTTGGAGCAGGAAATCCATTGTCGGTCAGTAAATCAATAATTTTTAGAGCGGTTTGAATAGCCTTTGACAACTCTGTAACCGTTGAACCGTCCAGCACAATCCCGAAACACCTGAAAGACGCGTAACCTTTAAAAAGATTCGCCACCGAAAGCCAATTGGGCTCTTGCTGCCAAAAAACTGCTCCGTTTAGTTTTGCTGAAGAAAATTTAGAGGCCAGTTCCTCAAAGAAAACAAGAGATGCATTTTCCGGTTCAAAACCCAGAAAACAAAACTCGGAGTTAACTTCCTTCAGTAACCTTTCAGACTTTAGTTGCTGATTCTGTTGTAATTGCTGATTCAATTGAAAGAAAATTCCATCGGCTCCATGTTGAAGATGATTTAATGCCGCTGCATTCGCTGCGTCTTCAGGTTGTGATGGTATGCGCGGCAAATTCAACCAGCCGTTAGGGCCTGAGAACGGAATAACTTTCTTTTCAACAGGGCCATAGGTGTTGAAACTTAAATCAGTTTCATCATAATAAGGTTTGATTTCGAGCTCGTCCCACTTTTTACCCAGGTGCTGTGCCGGGTCTTTGCCATTCAGTTCAATTTTAGCTGCATTAGTCCATTGTTCTCTTAAATTCATTTATCGAAGCAAAAAATATTTATCCTACCAATCCACGTGAAACAGATAACTGACAATCTAATTAAAAAATCAGATTATTATTCACCAAAAAATTTAATATTTCGCTGAGAAAATTTCTTGTTTGATTCATCATTTTTTTTACACCTTTGCTTCCCTTCCCAAAGCCAAAGCACGGGAACTCGATTTTAATCCAACATATATTATTTTTAGTTGATGGAAGTTGATAGCACAACGGTTTGGAATGACTGTCTCGAAATAGTTCGTGAAAGTGTTGATGAGCAGAATTTCAATACCTGGTTCAAACCCATCGTGCCCGTGCGCAACGAGGGCGAAGTGCTCACCATCCAGGTGCCCTCGCAGTTTTTTTATGAATGGCTGGAAGAAAATTATGTTCCTGTCTTAAGAAAAGCTGTGAACACCGTGCTGGGTCCTGAGGGAAAATTAGAATACTCGGTAATTGTGGACAGTGGCAACCGTCAGAGCCCTCCGGTAACAGTAAATTATCCTAACGGCAATCAAGCGACCCGATCGAACGGTCAAGTGGTTCAACCTTTAGATAAAGCAGAATATTCTCCTTTTAGTCTGAAGGCGCTGAACCCCCAAAATGTTAATTCCAGACTGAACCAAAATTATACGTTCAACAATTTTGTGGAAGGCGATTGCAACCGGCTGGCGCGCGCTGCAGGTGTGGCGGTCTCTAAAAAGCCAGGCGTTACATCGTTCAATCCACTTATGCTTTATGGAGGCGTGGGCGTTGGGAAGACTCACCTGGTGCAAGCGGTAGGAAATGAAATTAAGCGCGCGCTTCCTCAAAAGATTGTTTTGTATGTTGACCAGAATGATTTTACGAATCAGTTTCTCAATGCACTTCAGAATAACCAACTCCAGCAATTCCAGAATTTTTATTTGCAGGTTGATCTATTGATTTTGGATGATGTGCAGTTCTTAGCCGGACGGGAAAAAACTCAGGAGATGTTCTTTCACATCTTCAACCAACTTCATCAATCGGGTAAGCAGATTATCATGACGAGCGATTGCGCGCCCCGCGACTTAAAAGGTTTTCAGGAACGGTTGCTCTCGCGATTTAAATGGGGCCTTACGGCCGATTTGCAGGAACCTGATTTTGAAACCAAGCTGGCCATCATCCACAACAAGATGAAATCGGATGGGATTGAAATTCCCACGGAGGTTGCTGAATACCTTGCCTACAGTGTGGACACCAACCTGCGCGATATGGAAGGGGTGTTGAACTCAATGATCTTTCATGCCACCTTGCTTAAAAAAGAAATTGACCTTGAACTGGCCAAAGAAGTTCTAAAAAACATTGTGAAGGAAATCCAAAGCGATGTGAGTGTGGACTTCATTCAAAAAACCGTAGCTGATTATTTCAAAGTGGGGCTGGATGCAATGAAAGGCAAAATAAAGAAGCGCGAAATTGTTGTGCCCCGCCAGGTGGCCATGTATTTCTGCAAGCGCTACACGCAACTTACCCTCGCCCTCATCGGCCAAAACTTTGGTGGCCGCGATCACAGCACCGTAATCCACGCCCTCGAAATGGTGGAAGACCTCATGAAGAATGATGTCAACTTCAAAATCTCCGTGGAGGAGTTAGGCAAGAAGTTGAAGAGCAGGGTGAATGGGTGAGGAGAGGTAAGTGGTAAGTGGTGGTTGGTGTTTTGGTAATCGGTGATCTGTTAGGCTTCCTTCACATGTTGTTGAATCCAGTTTTTGATTTCATCAAAGGATGATTCGCCTTTAGCGGCATGCATCACGAAATCAAACTTTTCATTCTGAGTTGCTTTGAAATCCATCTTGTTTTCGAGAAGCAACAACCTCATCAGCACATACGCTGTTCTTTTATTTCCATCAATAAAGGGGTGATTTGAGATAATGCTTTCAAAAATGGCTGCTGCCTTTTCTACCGGGCTTGGGTAAAGGTCCACCCCATCAAAGCTTTGATATGGTCGGTTGATTGCCGATTCCAACAAGCCCCGGTCTCGGATACCCTTTGAACCACCAAATCTATCGATTAGAATAGTTTGAATTTTCTCAACTTCAGAAATGCCAATCATTGAGCAAGCCTTTCAAGAAGTTCTTTATCTTCTCTCAATATGGTTCTGAGTTTCGCTGCAAGATTTATTTTTCCCGGTGATTGGCTCTCCGCTTGTTTTAATAAACTGAGAATATCCTGAAGAATACTTTCCGGAACTTTATCAAGCGATTTATGAATTTCAGATTTTATTTCTTGCGCAGTCATGCCATGAGTTATTAAGTTCGAAATTACAAAAAAGTATGGATGCCTCGTCATATACTGAATTTTTTCCCCGCGGTGTCTCTCGCGTGCGGCTTGCTTTGCGCTGGCAGAGGACACTGCGGTAAACTGTTAAGTCAACTTCTCTGGCCTCTTGGGAAGCCCAACCTGGTTTGAGTAAACCATTTACAGCAAGGTCTTTTTCCAACCACCAATACTTTTTATAAGTTCTCACTGAACCACGTCACCGTTTGGCGGGGTCTGCTTCTATTTTTGATTTCAAATAAAGGGGACCTCTAATAACTCACGAATGAATACAAATAGAACGCTGATGACACTGATTGGGCAGATTATCGCTGATAAAATCATAATTTATCATAATC
>JAYUHI010000526.1:0-7065 GCA_043767095.1 Bacteroidota bacterium | reverse complement strand
AAACAAAGAAACCAATTATTGCGGCTGTCTCCGGTTTTGCACTAGGAGGTGGGTGTGAATTGGCAATGACATGCGATATGATTATTGCATCGGATACTGCAAAATTTGGTCAACCTGAAATCAAATTAGGCACAATTCCCGGAGCAGGCGGAACGCAGCGGCTTACAAAAGCCATGGGCAAAGCCAAAGCAATGGAACTGATCCTTACGGGAAGATTTATTTCTGGTGAAGAAGCACATTCCTACGGTCTTGTAAATAAAGTAGTGCCGGCAGAAATGTATTTATATGAAGCTACTCAACTCGCTAAAGAGATAGCACAGATGTCGCCTGTTGCAGTGCAACTTGCCAAAGAGGCTGTGAATCGTTCTTTTGAAACCGTGTTAGATGAAGGCCTGGCTTTTGAACGCAAAAATTTCTACCTCACGTTTGCCTCTGAAGATCAGAAGGAAGGAATGAAGGCATTTATGGAAAAGAGGAAGGCGGAGTTTAAGGGGAGGTGATCGGTAATTTGTATTCGGAATGATAACCCGTGATGGTTGGGATTTGCCATTATTGGCAAGCCCGATTCGCGTGTTGCCACTTCAGGGGTGTTACAGTCTATCTTTCCCAATCATCTCCAGTGTTGGAAATTCACCCTTTGCCCTCTTAACTTCTGCTTGCTTTCGAAGTAATTCTACCTCCGCCTTAAATTGGTTGACCAGTCTTTTGAATTCGGTGTCGTCTTTTATGTTTTCAAATAATGGATCCTTCTCCATCCAATCTTGCAATCCATCGGTGGGTTTCCACTTGCTTAAAGTCTCTAATGCTTTTTGTTTTTCTCCTAAAAAACTAAAGGCTCTTGCCATGTCATAATTCGGATATTGATAATCTCTGGCTTCTTTAATAGTGGCAAGTGCTTCCTTTTCCTTCCCTAACTTTCTAAGTACGTAAGAATAATTTACTTTATGATTAGCATAATATTTTGTTATGTCGTTCGATAGAGAAAAAAATTGAGAATAAGCCTTCTCCGATTTTTCATACTCCCTCTTGAGTAAAGAGAGCCAACCAAGTAGGGCTAGCCCTTCAGCCTCGTTGCTGATGGATAGGGACATAGCTGTTTGTAGCATTCCATTATAGTTTCCTCTCACCATTTGAATTTTAGCCTTCTGTTCTAAAAACAACAGATTATCCGGTGCAGACAATAAAGCGGCATTTGTAAACTCTTCTGCCAGTGTAGGTTCACCAACACATAAATATGACCCACCACTATTGAACAGAAGCCATACATAACCACGGGTCCTTTCCTTATTAAGGCCCTCATTGAGCGTTGACAACGCCTTCAAATTATCGCCTTTGCTTTCATAAAAACGCGCCAGGGTATTGAAATTAAACTGATGTGGGTCCAATTGAATTGCCTTCTCTATGTTCTCAAAGGCTTTATCATACTCTTTGGCATTCAGGTAAAACAGTCCTAAATTTTCGTAGCTATCAGGAAGTTCCGGATCAAGTTCGATGGCTTTATTGAGGAGCATCAAAATCGAATCGCTGGTCATTTCAACAGTACCTTCACCTCTTATGCTGGCCCGGGCGAGCACTGCATAACCTAGGGCAAACTCTGGATCTTCCCGAAGTGCCTCTTTATAGAAGTTAGCCGCAATACGGATGTCAGCATCTTTCCAATGCTTCCAATAATTTTCATGGTACTCCATACCTCTCAAGTACAAATCCCATGCTTCAAGGTTTTTGGTAGGTATTTTTTGCACACGCTTCTTTTGCGAGCTTCCTAACGTGATGTTCAGCTCGGAGGTTATGTTCAAGGCAATCTCACTTTGAATTTTAAAAATATTCTCAAACTTTTCGTTGTACTCTTTAAACCACAAGTGCTCATCGGTTTCTGTATTGATGAGCTGAACAATAATGCGGATGTCGTCCTTATATTTTTGGGCGCTGCCTTCAAGGATGTATTGTACGTTCAGTTCTTTACCCATTTCCAGAATGGTTTTTTCAGAGTTTGCGTATTTTTCTACGGAGGTTCGGGACCGCACTTTCAGATTTTGGATACCATGCAGATGATTGATAAGTGCATCTGCTACGCCTTCGGCAAAATACTTTCCTTCCTGGTCGCTGCCGATAAGCTTAAATGGAATTACGGCAATTGATTTTTCTAACGTTCCGTCTGCCCCAGTTGATGGGAATAATTTCGGGTAAAGGAAGAAGCCTGTGATGATAAACAGAATTAAAGCGAGAAAAAGGATTAAAGATTTTGTTCTTCGGGAAGGTTTATTTGGTGGTGGTTGATTGATTATTGTTTCTTTAGTCGATGCGACTGGATTCTTGAACGAAGTAATGATTTCCTTAATGGCATTCGCGACTTTGTTTACCTGGTTGCGATAAAATGTCTTGTTGATATTCTTATCCGGATTGTCACTTGCGTTTAATGGCCTATTGACTCCAGCCTCTTTGTAAATAAACTCAATTGCCCGAAGAGCTCCGCCCAACTCATTTTCAAGAAGTGCTTTATCTTCTGAATCTATGTCGTGGATTTTTATTGGAAGAATGCGGCTTGCTACATTGCCGTTGGCAAGTTTAATATCTCTTCCAAACTCAGGCCTCACCCCCGGCCCCTCTCCGGGGGAGAGGGGAGCGCCTTCGCTCACCAATTTGTTGAACGCACAAAACTCATGCTGCCAGGCAAAGCTCTTGGTGTCGCAATAGGTTTGTGAGATTATGGGAATGAAGATGAGACACTTCAGTTTTCCTTCGAGGCTCTTGTCCACGTTGTGGGTTTCGAGCAGGCCATCGTGCGGATTGGTATCGAAATAAATGGAGACGTCTTCTTTGATGTTGAATCGAGTTCTGTTTTCAATGCACTAACAAATTCGGATACCCAGTGATCGCCTTTATTATCCTTATGACGATATGAGATAAAGATGTCGTACTCGAAACCCGGAATGATGGAAGGCATTGTTCAAATATAAATCTAAAATAAAGAATTACAATTGCTGCGGTAGCTGCTTGTTGCTTGTCATTAGGGGGTGCGATGGCGGTTCCCCCTTCGGGGGTTAGGGGGCTGCGCGTAGAATTTCAATCGCCACCGCTTTATCAATTGTCAACTGTTTCTTCAGTGCTTCCAAATCATTGAACTTAATATCCTTCCTGATGTTGGCTAAGAACTGAACGGAAAGATTTTCCCCGTAAATATTCCTGTCGAAATCAAAAATGTTTACCTCAATAGTTTGGTGAACACCACCCACTGTTGGGCGCTGACCAATATAAAGCATGCCCTGGTAAATTGTTGATTCATGGTTCACCAGAACTGCATAAATTCCGTCAGCCGGAATAAGTTTGTAATGCGAGTCCAGGTCCAGGTTGGCTGTGGGGAAGCCCAGCATTCGTCCCAGTTTTTCGCCTTGAACCACCCGGCCGCTTAAAGAAAACGGGCGGCCTAAGAGGTGTTGCGAAGTTTCAACATCTCCCGTTTCCAAAGCTTGTCTGATTTTAGTTGAACTGATGGCCACGTGTTCCAACTCCTGCCGTGGAATTTCCTCCACTTCAAACCCAAAGCGTGGCCCGTTCAATCGAAGCTGTTCAAAACTCCCTTCCCGGTTTTTGCCAAAGTGATGATCGTAACCTATGACCAATTTCCGGGTGCCAATCTTTTCCACCAGTATGTTACGGATGAAATCAGATGAAGAAATATTAGAAAACTCTTTCGTGAATGGAATGCGAAGCAAATGCTGAATGCCTTGTTGCTTAATTAATTCAATGCGCTCTTCAAACGTGTTCAGCAATTTCAGTTTGGTATCAGCCGGATAGAGCACGAAGCGCGGATGCGGCCAGAAGGTGATCACTACTGTTTCGCCTCCGTTTCGAGAAGCGATTTCTTTTAATCGATTTAGAATTTTCAGGTGGCCCAGATGAACGCCATCGAAAGTGCCGCTCGTTACAACCGCATAGGTGAGTTTATTGAAGTCGTCTAAGTTGTGATAGATTTTCATATGGTTATTGCGACAATTCACCGCAGAGACGCAAAGTCGCAAAGAAAAATTAACTTGGATTGATAGCTTCCTCTGCGGCTTTAAAGAAGTTAGTCTGCCATTGTTTTAGCTTCGTTCACTATTTCCTCAATTGTTTTAGCATCCTCAAGTTTAAAATTACCAATTCTGGTTCGGCAAAGCGAGGCCAAATAAGCACCCACTTGTAATTCCTGCCCAATATCGCGGGCCAGACTGCGGATGTACGTGCCTTTAGAACATACAACTTTAAAATTAATAACTGGTAGTTCAACTTTCCACTCAAATTCTGAAATCAAGACTTCGCGTGGTTTCAGTTCTCGTTCTTCTCCTTTTCGGGCAAACTCATACGCTCGCCTGCCTTCAATTTTTATGGCTGAATGAAGCGGGGGAATTTGCGAAATCGTTCCTGTAAATTTTATCCGGCACTCTTCCAATTGTTTACTGGTGAGATGATCAACCGGAACAGGGGAGGAAACTTCTGTTTCCAAATCGTGCGATGGAGTTGTTTGGCCCAGAATAAAAGTGCCGGTGTATTCTTTCTCTTGCTGTTGATAGATGTCTATTTGCTTCGTGAGCTTACCTGTGCAAATGATCAATAATCCAGTTGCCAGCGGATCTAAGGTTCCGGCATGCCCGATTTTTCTTATGTTGAGTTGATAACGCAGTTTGTTCACCACATCGAAGGATGTCCAGTTCAATGGTTTGTTGATGAGTAAAACTCGATCAGGGTTTGCGTTCATATCATTTTAAATTGAAAACCTGAATAATACAGGATCAGTATTATGGCCCCGATCACAATGCGGTAGTATCCAAAAATTTTAAACCCATTCCGGTTCAGAAAGTTGATGAACGATCGGATGGCAATCCAGGCAACAACAAAAGCGATAGCATTCCCGAGCAGCAAATGTTTTAGGTCGGATATTGTCAGTGTCTCTCCATTCCGGAAAAACTGGAATAGTTTGTATGCAGCGGCACCAAACATAGTGGGCACCGCCAGGAAGAAGGAAAACTCAGTAGCCGTTTTTCTGTTTAGTTTTTGAGTGAGTCCGCCAATGATGGTGGCAGCCGAGCGAGAAAGGCCAGGGAGCAAAATGGCCAGACATTGAAATATTCCAATCAGGAATGCTTGTTTATACCCGATCCTGGATTCAACTGAACGCTCATTTTCTCTAAACCAACCGTCCACAAAAAGGAGAAAAATACCTCCCAATAAAAGGGCAAAACCTACCACATCCACACGATCAAAAATCTGGTCGATAAAGTTTCCCAACAAAAGCCCTAACACGGCCGATGGTATGAAAGCCAGCCCCAGTTTAAAGTAAAAGTCAGCCGATTGAAAAAACCGCTTCCAGTACATCACCACCACAGAGAGTATGGCACCCAACTGTATCGCTATCACAAAAGTTTTTGTAAATGTTTCGGAAGCAATACCCATCACAGACGAAGCAATGATCATATGGCCCGTTGAAGAAATCGGGAGGAACTCGGTAAGCCCTTCAATAATAGCGAGGATAATCGCTTCGATAATACTCATTAGGATTGAATGAGCCTACCTGGAATTTGCTTTGGCTTTCTGCGGCTGTTTGGAGGCGCTTTCATGGATTTTCTTCTGTTCTTCGGGCTTGTGCAGGATGGCGTAAATTTCAAATAAAAATCCAGCAACCGTAACAATCGGTCCCAGAGTTAATCCCAAAAAGCCAAACCCGTGTGGCTCGTTGTCCAACGACATAATGGTGAACCCGGTGATGATGATAACAATCCCGATAATCATCAGGGTATAATTCTTTTTTCCGAAGGGTAATTTTTCCATGTTAATTGTTAATAGAGTTCGTCCAGTGAGAGTTGTAAATATTTTGATACAGCCCGGTAGGTGCTGATGAAGGCCACAAAAATACCTAACGCCATGAGACTGGCAAGCACCATCATGATCCGTTCATTGTTTTGGATTGAGGCCAGTTCTGGTATTCTTCTGCCGGCATAGGCCAACATTAAAACAAGCAAAACAGAAGATATAACCCCACCCACGAAGCCGTATAAGAGGGCACGTAGCAAGAATGGTTTTTTAATGAAGCCCCGTGTGGCGCCAACCAATTGCATGCTTCGGATTAAGAAACGCTGAGAGAACAGAGCAAGTCTTAATGTATTGTTGATGAGAAGCACAACTACAACAAAGAGCAGGAAGGCAACGCCTACCAGCACCAATCCGATCTTAGTCCGGTTTTTGTTAACAGAGGTTATAGAACTGACCTCATAATGAACCTGGAAAACTCCACTGAATTTTTCGATGCTTTTCTTTATCGCTGAAAGCTGGAGGGAATCCTGGAAAGAAGGAGGGACGCCAAATTGAAATGACTCTCTTAAAAGGTTTTCACCGAGGAATGAAAAATCTTCACCAGTCTCTTCAATAAATTTCTTTTTTGCTTCCACTTTGGAGATGAATATCAATGAGCCTCCAGACACAAACTGCTGCCGTTCCAGGTTTCCTTTGATGACGGCCCTGGTAGAATCGGTCAGGTCGTTTTTTAAAAACACTTGTACATGAAAATTTTCGCGCACCACTCGCTCCAACTCTCCGGAATACACAATCAATATTCCGAACAGGCCCATGACAAACAAGGCCAGGGTTATGCTAAAGATTACGCTTATGGAGGGGTAGCTACCTAATTTCTTCCTGGTGCGGGCGGTGGGTGAACTCATGAAGCCCAAAGATAGAGAAAGTAGGCAGTAGGCAATAGGCAGGAAAACTTAAGTGAGCGTAACTGCCTGCTGCTCCCTGCAAACAGCCTACTTAATTATTTGCCACTCCTAAACTCCTTAATTTCTGAATCAAAGACCTGTCGCGGATGGGAGCAAGTGCTGTTATATCATCTTTGCGAGGTTAGAAAGCAAAAACCTCCAAGGTTTTCAAAACCTTGGAGGTTTGCAGAAATGCACAATATCGTTTCAATTGCTATTTGCCACTCTTAAATTCTTTCAACTTCTGAATCAAAGACCTGTCGCGGATGGGAGCAAGTGCCGTTATATCATCTTTGCCAGGTTAGAAAGCAAAAACCTCCAAGGTTTTCAAAAC
>JAYUHI010000525.1:0-7080 GCA_043767095.1 Bacteroidota bacterium | reverse complement strand
CCTGGTAATTCCTGAACATATTGGCTTTATGAATTTCAAGTTCTGCTGCATCGGCTACAGCCAAAACAGATCGAACCTGATTAAAGGCAATCTCTTTTTCTTTCAGCGAATTAGTATTATAGGTTTTGAACTTACCTCCCAGTTCCAACTCCAGGGATTTATTTTCTAAAATCAATTCCTCCAATAAATACCACCACAGAAAGGCGTGACCATCGGGCAGGCCAGTAGTTATGTAAACAGTAAATGGAATATTATGCTTTTTGAGAATGGGATAGGCTATTTCATAATTGTCAACATAGCCATCATCGAAAGTAAAAACGACAAACCTCTTTCTGGTGTGCTTTTCAATTCTATAATCATCCAGATTATCCAACGAAATAAAATCATAGTTCCGTTTTTTGAAAAAGTTTATTGTGCCTTCAAGCGATTCTGGCGAGACCTCCAGGCCCTGGTGATTGTGAATCCGGGGCTTGTTGCTTTGGGGAAGCACGCGGTGGAACATTAAGATGGAGCCGATGCCGGAATAAAACGGTCTGGTAAGCTGGTGTACCCCACTATAATATAAGGCAGGTGTCAATACCCTGGCCGCCTGCTGGATGTAATACTTGTTCATTGCTGCCCAATTTTACGAAACCATTTTCGCTTCATCATGTTTCTTATTCTATTACCTTTGGGCATCTAAAATTAATTGACGCCATGATAACAGCAGAGAAACTCAAATTCAAAGTAAAAGACCTAACCCTGGCCGAGTGGGGCCGCAAAGAAATTACACTGGCCGAGGCCGAAATGCCCGGATTAATGGCCATCCGCGAGGAATTCGGGAAGCAGAAACCACTGAAAGGCGCCCGCATCGCAGGCTGCCTGCACATGACTATTCAAACGGCTGTGTTGATTGAAACCCTGACCGAACTAGGTGCAGAAGTGTCGTGGTCGTCTTGCAATATTTTTTCTACTCAAGATCATGCCGCGGCTGCCATTGCCAAAGCGGGCATTCCGGTTTATGCATGGAAGGGTATGAATGAACAGGAGTTCGACTGGTGCATTGAGCAAACACTTTTCGCTTTCGCGGATGGCAAACCACTCAATATGATTTTGGATGATGGCGGAGACCTGACCAACATGGTGCTCGATCGTTTTGTTGAACTGGTGCCAGGCATCAAAGGCATTTCAGAAGAAACCACCACGGGAGTTCACCGCCTGATAGAGCGCATGAACAATGGCAAACTTCCCTTGCCGGCCATAAACGTGAACGACTCTGTAACCAAATCGAAGTTTGATAATAAATACGGCTGCAAGGAATCTTGTGTGGATGCGATCCGCAGAGCGACCGATGTGATGATTGCGGGAAAAGTTGCTGTGGTGGCAGGCTATGGCGATGTGGGAAAAGGCTCGGCTGCTTCTTTACGCGGTGCGGGAGCGAGGGTGATTGTTACCGAGATCGATCCCATCTGCGCACTGCAAGCCGCGATGGATGGTTATGCTGTGAAGAAGATGACTCATGCCATCAAAGAAGCTGACATAGTCGTGACTGCCACTGGCAACTGCGATATTCTAATGGAAGAACATTTCATGGCGCTGAAAGACAAAACCATTGTGTGCAACATTGGCCACTTCGACAATGAAATTGATGTGGCCTGGCTGAGAAAGAACGGTCAGTGGGATGAAGTGAAACCACAGGTTGATTTGATTACGTTATCCAATAGCAGGCAAATTATTCTATTGGCTGAAGGCCGCCTGGTAAACCTTGGATGCGCCATGGGCCATCCTTCTTTTGTGATGTCAAACTCCTTCAGCAACCAAACCCTGGCGCAAATGGAATTGTGGCTGCACACCGACCGCTACGAAAACAAAGTTTATACTCTTCCCAAACACCTTGATGAAAAAGTTGCCCGCCTTCACCTGAAGAAAATTGGTGTGGAGTTGGAAGAACTGAACGACAAGCAGGCAAAGTATATTGGTGTGGATAAGAAAGGGCCCTTTAAGCCGGAGGCGTATAGGTATTGATTAGCTCCATCTTTGTTTGAAATTCAAACCCATGAGTGATCAGGGGTTTTATTTTTTGGGATGCTGATAATTTTTGGAATAACCAACCGTAAGGTTTATTTTAATAAGAGAAAAAACCTCCATGGAAAAGAAAAAACGCGATTATATCTTCTTGCTGGTTTTTATGATCCTGTCTTTCACGGGTCTCAGTGTCTTCCCTAAGCTAATTCCACCAGGCTCCAGTTCACCAACCCCGGTTGAAGTAGTATCAACTGTGATCATGATTCTATGGTATATTTTCTGCTATCGGGTCACTTCCAATTTCTACTCCAGCAAATTAGTCAGGGGCGCATATGCATCGCTCCTTATTTTTCAACTGTCGTTAGTTGCGTATGTTAACTTACAGAGCCAAACTGATATTGCTACGCTGGTATTGCCGGCCTCCATCGCCTATCTCGCTAACCTCGCGGGCTTCAGCTTGGTGTTTTACATTTTACTCAGGGATATCTTTTCGCAAAAGCATGATCTGACTTACAGTCTGTTGGGTGCATCCAATATTTACTTCATGATTCCTATGCTTTTTTGCTATTTGTATGCCCTCGTGGCCGTTCAGAATCCGTCACTAGTGCACGCTGATCTCTTCGATATTAAATCAGTGCTTCTCAATTGTTTGGATTACAGTTGGTACGTGTTGGCTGGAATTGATTATCCCGGAGAAAAAATCGGTGAGGTAATCCAATCCATAGCTATTCTGGAATCAATATCTGCAAACCTGTTTATTGTTTTCATTATAGGACGGTTAATGACCAAGTAATTGGATTTGACGGAAACTACCTCCTATAATAATGGAAACTGTAAATATCATTGGAGGAGGTATCGGTGGACTCACGTTAGCTAATGCCCTTCAGGGTGCCGGTATTGACTTCAAATTATTTGAACAAGCCCCACAACTAACAGAAGTCGGGGCAGCGATTGGCATTTCAAAAGCAGCACTTGATATTTTAGACACCTTTGATCTGGGCGATCAAGTAAAAAATGCAGGAAGTATTACTCAATACGTCCATATTGCAGATAAAAATTTGAAAGCCATTCGGGCCATTTCAGCAGAATGGCCGGGTGTTATTATCCACCGGGCAAAACTGATCGAAATATTAGCTTCCAATTTGCCGCAAGAAAAAATTCATCTGAACAGAAAACTTATCCATTTAAAAAGTGAACCAGGTTTTTCCACCCTTCAATTTTCAGATGGCTTTGAAATGAAGTCCGCTTGCACAGTCATGGCGGATGGCATTCAATCAATGGCACGTAACCAAATCTTCCCAAAAATAAGAATTCGATATTCCCAACAAACCATTTGGCGAGGCATTACACCTATGCCGCTGCCCAAGGAATTCAACCATACCTACACAGAAATATGGGCCAACTCAAAACGGTTCCTGTTTGCACCAATGGATGCAAACAACGCTTGCTGGTTGGCTGTAAAAAACGCTCCCGCTGGTGGACAAGATAACCCCCACACCATTCGCCAGGACTTACTCAAGGAATACGACACCTTTCATCCGCTTGTAAAAGAGCTGTTAATGAAGTCCTCCAATTTTATCAGAAATGATTTGGCAGACTTAGGTAGTCAGAAACGAAACTGGTATCAAGATAAAATTGTTTTCCTGGGAGATGCTATTCATGCTACAACACCCAATCTAGCTCAAGGTGGGTGCCAGGCAATGGAAGATGCATTTTGTCTTTCGCTCCTGATGAAAAAACACCAAGGGGATTTTTCAGAGATATTTCAGACGTATCAAAATTTGAGATCTGAGAAGGTGTCTTTTATTGTCAACACATCGTGGCGATTTGGTAAAATGACTCACAGTCCATTTTTGTCACACCTGATTACATACTTCTTTAAGTATGCTCCCAAAAATTATTTCATAAAGCTGGAAAGAAAGTTAAACGATCTTTCTTATTTGAATGGCGGATAGAATCCTCGCTGACACGGTTCTTGTGCAGTGGAATTACCTTTAGGGTCGGGCTTCTCCCTTCCCTGAGGATGTGAGCTAATTTGTGGTGCTTCTCTTCTGCGGTCGCTTGAAGGCTACTTTAAACATTTATGTATTATACTTTTGTGTATAAGATAAATTATACATTTTTGTATAATACAAAGTTGTTTATGGCGATTCCGTTTCAATTTGGGCATTTGGCCGATGGTCAAAATTTCATCAACCGGCAGGTTTAGTCAAAACGTCTAACCAACAATTTCGAGTCGGCATCAATACATAGTTGCTCGTTGACTTAGATCGTTAATAACAGATTCGTTTTTCTCAGTAACAACCATCAAGCAGTTTAAAGGCTTCGGCCATGCTGTCGAATTTGCGCAAATCGTTTTGCTTGCCTTTGTCGAGCATAATAAATTGATCGCACCCCATCAGCAGCACTTCAACTTGTTTTTTGTAGTCGTTTTTATACACGATCAAAGTCTCACTTGTTTTTCTATTAAGCACGATCCACTCTTCATTCATTATCACAATGGATGAGGAGGCCTGGCGCCCGGCCAGCACCGCGGTGACAGACGCAAGCCTCGACCCTACCTGCTTTTTGAGATCCTGCGCCACATCAATATCGGCAAAGCCTAACGATTGAGGCACTGAATTGATGCTGCTGCTGTTGTTATTGAGTGCATCTAACGTCTGCTGAAGGGCATCTTTGTATTTCATCAGTTGCTCATCGCTGCTGTTCATGAGCAGGCTATCAAAGGAGCGTTTATCAGATGCACTTGTTTTGTTTTTCTCTTCAAGTCCCATGGCGATCCCCTGGCCTGCCAAACCGGCCAGAGTCCGTGCACGCGAGGTAGCTCCCTGGTTAATGGTTGTAGGCTTGGGGTTCAGATAAACCAGGAATATTGTGCCGTTAAACTTCGTTTCCTGAAAACCTCCGTCCATCGAAACAAACCCTGTTTCCTGGTCTTTCTTTCTGACATAATAAGCTTTAACTTCATTGACGTTGTATTCTTTGAAGGTATTATCTGTTCCCTTAAAAATCAATGAAGTATTACTCAGCGCTTTGATTTCACCGTCCAATCTTCCGGCATTTGTAATCATGTAACCAGGCAAGGCATTTCTAAAATTGTCTTCGAGCTTAAGCTGCCCGGCACCTTGTTCATTTACAGTGAGCCCGTAACTACTAATTTCGTCTGCATCAAATTTTTCATTTCCCTGGGGGGTGGAAATTTTAATATCCCTGAGCTCATCACCTTTTCTCGAGGCCACCAGATCACCCTCATACCTCTTTCCATTTTTCAGAACAACATAACCAGGCCTTGATCGGGTTGCCGTAATGACTTTTCCCATAATGATAGTGCCGGTGTTATGCCAATCATACCAGGCTTCGGGACTTTCGCTTCTGGCCTGTGTGTTGATATTATTCGATGAACCAGCTGCATTTAAGTTCTCAATTACTCCAGTCAACCCAAATGAAGTAAGTGAAGCCGGTGGAAAATTAACTTCTTTATCTCCGCTCTTGTAAAAAATACCGGTGATCTGACCAGGTGCGCCCACCAGCGAAATCTGACCCTCCATTCTCTTGCCGGATTTAAGAACCACATAGCCATCATGAAGGATGGTCTTGTTTTTCTTCCACTCGTAAGCCGATAACGGGGTGTCGTTGGTTTGAGCTATCACGTTTGTTATCACGAGCAGCAACAAACAGGATGCAAAATTTCTCATTTTCATTGGGGGTTTATCAAAGATAATGAAACGTATTTGATATGGTATTCAATGTACATTATTTCTACCTTTGAGGTAGGAATTGAATTAACTTAATATCGATCACATGTTAGAAACAATAAAACAACCGTGGCCATGGTATGTAGGAGGCGTCCTGATTGGCCTCACCGTTCCCACTTTACTTTTACTGGGCAACAAATACTTCGGCATATCTTCCTCACTCCGTCACATTTGTGCGGCATGTATTCCCGCAAAGATTCCTTTCTTTCAATACGACTGGAAAAAGGAAACCTGGAACCTGTTTTTTGTTGGTGGAATATTGCTGGGCGGAATCGTGGCCATGCAATGGTTGAGCGATCCACAGCCCGTTCAGGTGGCAGAAAAAACTGTCAAGGCTCTGACTGAATTGAATGTTGTGGTAGATGGTAACCTGATGCCGGCCTCCATCTTCAGTTTTGAAAATCTGTTCACCCTAAAAGGTTTGATGTTCTTTATTATCGGTGGATTTTTAGTTGGCTTTGGAACACGCTATGCAGGAGGTTGCACATCCGGCCATTCCATCATGGGTCTTTCAACTTTGCAATGGCCATCGTTGGTCGCCACCTGTTGTTTTATGGCTGGTGGTTTTGCGATGGTTCACCTGATCTTCCCCTGGATGTTTAAATTCCTGTAATCCAAAAACTCCTAACTATGCAAACAACTAATCAAAATATAACCAGCACACCTCTTGTGATTGATCACCCGGTGGAGTGCGAAGCCCCGAACAATCAATTAGCAAAAGAAACTCTCATTGGTTCCAATATCAAATACTTGGTAGTGGGCATTTTTTTTTGGGATTGTTTTTATTAAGACAGAAGTTATTTCCTGGTACCGCATCCAGGAAATGTTCAGGCTCCATTCTTTTCACATGTACGGGGTAATCGGAACCGCGGTGGTGGTGGGTGCACTCTCCGTTTTGATCATCAAAAAATTCAACATCAAAACTATACAGAGCGAGGAAGTTATATTTCATGACCGAAAGTTTGACTGGGGCCACATCATTGGCGGAACCATGTTCGGTATGGGTTGGGCCATCACCGGTGCTTGCCCCGGGCCGCTCTTCGCTCAAATTGGCAGCGGGTTTCTGGTGGTAATCATTACACTGCTTAGTGCCATTGCCGGCACATGGACGTACGGCTGGCTGCGCGAAAGGCTTCCGCATTAAAACTTCAGAAAGATTAAAGAATTCCAAAATTCAATTTTACCCATTCAACTCTATAGACTTAGTTGAGATTTCGGTGGTGCGGGAATCAAAACTTAATAGGTCATTCCGGTTGCCCAACTTGACTTCAAAAATTTACTTTTGCGTGACAATTGTCACGAGCTAAGTCAATATTAATAA
>JAYUHI010000524.1:0-7097 GCA_043767095.1 Bacteroidota bacterium | reverse complement strand
GCCGATAATGTGAAACACATCAACCACATTCTGCGGAAGTGGAATGCCATGCTCATGCCCACGGCCGCCCATCCCCTCATGATTCCCAGCCAGGAACTGAAACTTTGGCCCCACGCCAATAACGAAGTGTATGAGGTCTATAACAGGATTTTTGATTGCAGCGGCCACGGGTGGAGCAACCTGCAGAGCACCCATTTAAACTTGCCATTCTCCAGCGATGAAGAGTTTGGAAAACTGCATGCGGCCATCCGGCTAATTCTTCCCATCCTTCCCGCCCTTTGTGCAAGCTCCCCGATTTTAGAAGGCAAACCCACGGGATTGCTTGACACACGCCTTCAATACTATAAGGAAAACCAAAAACAAATTCCAACCATTTCGGGGAAGATTATTCCTGAGCCCATTTTCACTCAACGGAAATATGAAACTTCTATTTACGATCAGATCAAAAGAGATATTGCGCCATTTGACCCGGAAAATATTCTTGATCCCATTTGGGTAAACAGCCGCGGGGCCATTGCGCGATTCGACAGGGGAGCAATTGAAATCCGTGTGATGGATGTGCAGGAATGTCCCACGGCCGATATGGCCATACAAAGTTTAGTAATCGCTGCCCTTCGAAGTTTGGTAAATGAAGAGAATGTTACGTATGATGAGCAGATAGAGGCCAGCACCGAAATCCTGTCGGGTATTTTTGATGATACCATGATAACAGGCATGCAAACGGAAATTTTTTCCTCTGAATACTTATCGTTTTTCGGTCTGAATGAATTTACAACAGCAGGCCAAATCTGGCAGCATATATTTAAAAGCCTGGCCAACACCGGCACACCGCACCTTTCCAAATGGGAATCGGAGTTAGAAATTATTTTTAGTCAGGGCTCACTTTCCGAGAGAATAGTTAAATCACTGAACGGTGATTTTTCGGAAGCATCCATTAAAGAAACCTATCGCAAACTCTGCGGATGCCTGGATCAGAATAAGCTTTTTATTCTTTAATCGTTTTTCCCGCTGATAAGCGCAGATTTAATGCACGCAGATTTACCAAGATTCTTTTCTGCGTGAATTCGATCAGCGAATATCTGCGGGAGATTTATAGGCTGGTTCCCTCCTGAGTTAATCTGCCGTTACGGTTCTCCTACTCTATCAATCACCAAATAATCTTTTTTAGAAACCGATTGACGGGCAATCAGTTCGGCCACGAAGCCGGTGAGGAATAATTGAACGCCAATTACCACAGCCACCAGGGCGAGATAAAAAATGGGCTGTTGGGTCACATCGCGCTTGAGGGGCACATGTGAAATGTATGAAGCATCAACTTTATCCCAAAGAATTTTTGCCGTAAAAATAAATCCGGTTAAGAACCAGAGCACACCCCATGTTCCAAAAAAGTGCATCGGCCTTCGGGCAAACCGGCCCATGAAGGTGATCGTTAGCAAATCTAAAAAGCCACGCATCACCCGTTCCAATCCAAACTTGCTGCGGCCATATTTTCGTTCATTATGCTCCACCACTTTTTCGGTGATGCGTGTAAAGCCGGCCCACTTGGCAATAAGCGGAATATAGCGGTGCATCTCCCCATACACGTTGATGTTCTTCACCACAGCATTTTGATAAGCCTTCAATCCACAATTGAAATCGTGAATGGCGATACCTGAAAGTTTGCGCGTAACGAAATTGAAAAACTTTGATGGAATGGTTTTACTGATAGGGTCGTGGCGTTTTTTCTTCCAGCCGCTCACTAAATGAAAACCATTTTCGTTGATCAGTTTGTATAACCCAGGGATTTCTTCGGGACTGTCCTGCAAATCGGCATCCATGGTAATCACCACATCACCTTTAGCCAATTTGAAACCAGTGTGCAGCGCGGCCGACTTCCCGAAATTACGATTGAATCTTAAACCTTTGAACGCGGTATTATTCTGAGAGACTTCCTGGATTTTTTGCCAGGTATTATCTTCACTGCCATCGTCAATAAAAATTACTTCATACGATAATCCGTGAGTGGTCATCACGCGGCTTATCCAGTCGCTTAATTCCGGAATAGATTCTTCCTCGTCTCTGGCGGGGATTATGATGGAAAGGTTGAGCACTTACAACACTTCAGGTTGGTTCCTGCGAATTACCAAAGCTGTAATTAGCGAAATAATGGCATACATAATACAGGCTTTAAAATATCCAAGAATTAAGTTACCAACCGAGAACTGCGTTTCCATTTGACTTTCCAATTGAGCTAATGTTTTATCAATGGCGTCTTCCGGGGCTCCCCAGTTTCTCATGGTGTCCTCAGTATTAGCAATGATAGCATCGCCCAGGTTTTTAGGAAGGTCTGGGTCAATAACATGGTAAAGCAGAATGTTAAATCCGGTAGAAATCAATCCGGCAGCAGCCAGACAAATAATCCCGTAAATAAATGCCTGTCCATAGGGAATATAACCACCAATTGTATTTCGGTAGTTTATCCCTGCGTAAATCACAAATCCCAACCCAATAAGGATAGCCAAACCTATAAATTTGAATGTGGCCAAAATAGAGAGGTCAACGATATAAAAAATAACAACCAGTGCTATGCTTATACCTGCCATGTAAATTCCAAACTTGACAGCATGCTGATAAATGTTTGGAGCTTTTTCTTCATTGTTTTCCATGCTATTGGGTTTTAGGTTGACGTCTTAAAATTACAGAGATAATAATCGTAATAAAAAATCCGATAGCGAATGTCTGGCTGGTATATTTTATGGCCATTTGACTTAATGAAGTTGTGGGAAGTGTCTTCAGCACCTCATCCACCGCCTGCTGCCCCACTTGCTGAATAGATTCGGGCGGGATACTTTTGATCTGGGCAATTCCCTGGGTTATATAAACATCCACAAAATCAGGTTCAAAAGTTCCGAACGCCATTAAACCCAGCCATCCCACCAAAGCCATGCAACCCAGATACACTAAACTGCCGGCCATGCCTTGCCAGAAATAAAATATCCCTTCAAAAAAATAATCGCGAACTTCCCGTAAGGAAAAGAATAAAAAGATGCCGATTAACAAAACACGGATGTCAAAAAAGGGTGGGATTAGAAAAGGATGCCTCCCGAAATAATAAAACGATATCGCAAAACTAAGGCTCAACACACCTCCCAACACTCCATACTTCAGCGGAATCCGCACCAAAGGCGGAATACTTTTCCAACTAAACATCAATCCACTGTTTATTGTTATTGAACACCGCCACAACTTTTCCTTTCAGACTCTTGCCGAGCCAGGGTGAGTTTTTGGATTTGGAGAAATTACTTTTTTCATCAAACATCCATTCTGCCTCAGGGTTTAATAAAGTAAGATTCGCTTTTGCATCTGGTTCGATCACGGGCAATTCGATGTTCAGTAAAGCGGAGGGGTTGACAGAAATTTTTTCCAGCAAGTCTTCCCAGTCCACCCATTCCGAGAGGGTTACTAAGTGGCTGGCCGCAGTTTGCAAGTTGATGATCCCAAACTCAGCATGATCGAACTCCACCACCTTGCTCTCTTCATCCTGCGGGGTGTGGCCCGAACAAATGATATCGATGAGGCCGTCTTTCAATCCTTTAATCAAAAGATCATTGTCCGCTTTTTCACGGAGGGGCGGATTAACTTTATAATTGGTATCAAAGTCGGTTAACAAAGCATCATTCAAAATCGGTTGAAAGGAAGTTACATCGCAGGTGATGTTCACGCCTTTCTTCCTGGCCGTGCGAACCAGGTCAAGCACTTTGGGCGAACTCACGCGTGCTAAATGCAAACGACTCTCACTGTAAGTCAGTAATTTAATATTGCGCGAAGCGGCCACCTCCTCGGAAAGTTTGGGCATGCCTTTCAGTCCGAGGGCAGCGTTCACCGGGCTTTCATTCATCTGCCCGAATAAATCAAGCCACTGATCCTGGGCGTGATCGATCAATACTCCATTGAATTTTTTAATGTACTGAAGAGCCTTTAGAAAAATGTCGGTGTTGGAAATAGATTTCAACCCATCGCTGAATGCAGTTGCCCCGGCATCATTCAAGTCGATCATTTCAGTTAAGTCGGTGCCGTGGTTATCACGTGTTACTGAAGCAATGGCATGCAGTTGAACCAACCGCGATTCATTTTTTCTGGTAAGATGAGTGATGTCACTTTTTGTTTGAATAGGCGGGTTGACGTTGGGGAAGACAGCCAGTTGGGTAAACCCTCCGGCCGCGGCCGCTTTACTTAGCGAATCGGTATCTTCTTTATGTTCGAAACCTGGTTCACCGGAAACGGTTCCTACATCAAACCAGCCTGGCGAAAGGATCATGCCCTCGGCTTCGATCACGCGGTCGGCAGAATAATTCTTGTCGCCAATCTGCTCAATTCTGCCGTTCTGGATCAATACATTTTTTTTCTTTTTATGAAAGGATGAGCGTTTGTCGAGGATGAGCGGGGATTGGAGGAGGATTTTCACTTCGTATTTCTTTAAAGAATTTCTACTTAGGAAACTAATAGTTCCTTGTACTGTGCCATTTAAACCTTAGTAGGAATTACCTATTTTTCCGCTTCAACTTTATTACCTTATTATACTTTCACAATTATTCTTTTGAAATAAGGTTCATATTCTTTTTTATATATCAAGTCTACTAAGGTTATATAATCAAGTCTGTTGCTCACTTCAATAATCGAATCAAAAGTATCTCCGTCAAAACAAACAACAGGGCTAATGCAAGGCAATACTTCCAAAGCGGCTCGCCCAAATATCTTGCTTTTATCTCGTTACTGAAAGCCTGCCGGGTTCCTGGATTAAAAATTGAAATGGTTGGCCGGTCACCAGCCCGCTTTTTTAGTTCTGCCTGAGTCATCATTTCCATTCTCGATTCATCCTTGTTCAGGTTAAAGGCCAGCAAACCCAGTGTATCGGTTTTGGTGGTGATATACGAAAAGCCGGGTGTGAGCGTGAACTTGGGCACATCCATAAATATTTTCCCGGTCATGTATCGTTGAGTGGGAATAATTTCCTTAGACCCCGCTAACCGGACTGGTTCTTCTGGCGCTAAGCTATCGGACGGAATAGAAAGAAAATTCTCCGACAAGAAATAGTATGGCCGTTGAATGTCTTGCCTGGCCAGGGCAGCCATTTTATACATCACCGGAACAAAAAGAGCGTGTTGCGGAAAGTCGGTAAATTCATTTTGCAACGGGCTGGCCAGTACAAATCCTTTTAAAGTCTTTGAAAGGTAGGGGCTTCCATCACGGAGTTTAAGAATGGCAGACTGATCGGGACCCCATTGAAAAGTTTTAGTGGCCGAGGGCATTTCCATCGTGGCTGATTTCTCTTCAAAAACATTTTCGAAAAACGGGTTGCGGAAATCGGGAACACTAAGCTTCTCTTTGGGTTCAGGCTTTTCCACGAGTTGAAGAGCAAGCCCAATAACATTTTGATACGATGACAGATTGAATTGCCGGGCGGGAATGATCAAATACGATTTGATTTTTCCCGATGCCATTAATTGCCGAACCGGCTCATCAAAATCCCGAACCTCGTTGAAGACCACCAGGTCGGCTCGCTCTAATTCCGAAAAATCTATATTCGTTACCGGGTAAGACTTAAACATAAAAAGCTGCCGGTTGCCGTAAACACCTTCCACATACCTGGATGCCTGTGCGCTTTTCACTTCAATTATTTTCAAGCGCTGCAAGGGCCTCATCGCCAAAAAAAATTCATTGTCGAATGATATGGGGAAATCCTGAAGGGATATTTTTAATTCCTGGTATTGATTGGGGTTGGCCGCAATATCGAAGGCCGTTTTAGTGGTTCCATTTCCCGGAACGGACAAAGTGGCCGTAGCCGCCAATACATTGTTAATAGTTAGCTTGATAGAAAGATGCTCGGCATTCTGTTTGGCATCATTCCGCACCCAAACATTCAAGCGGTTTTTTTCTCCTCCGGTGAGATAGGGGTTTTCAAACCATGCCGAATCAATATAAATGTTGCTGGTGCTTCCGCTCTGCACAGGCACCAGCCTCCATTGCATGATGGTGTCGGTGAGTAAAGCATTTCCAATCGTGGACTTTTGAAAGTCGGACAGGAAGAAAATATCGGGCATGCCGGTGGGTTCTACTTTTGTTTGAATCTCAACCATCGACCGGCTCACATTTGAGAAGCGGATTTGCGAAAGCAGGTCTGTAATTTCTGCTTTTGTTTTATAGTTATTGGAGAATGGGGCAAAATCATTGGTCAGCAATTTATACCGGGTGTTTTGTGGAAAGGCATTGATTATTTCGGTGGCATAACCTGTTGCTGCATCTAAGGCCCGGATTTTGTCGGCCATGGGAGCCGACATGCTGTAGGAGTTATCTACATACAACACCACATTCTTTCCCGAAGAGAATTGTTCACTGGCTGGAAAATAGGGTTGGGCAAAGGCCAATACCAGAAATAGCAAAAACAAAAGCCTTGAAAGGAGGATCAGCCAATGCTTGATTCGTCTCCGCCTGGTGGTTTCTTGCTTTACCTG
Organism: Bacteroidota bacterium; assembly: GCA_043767095.1. Lineage (GTDB taxonomy): Bacteria > Bacteroidota > Bacteroidia > Cytophagales > Cyclobacteriaceae > ELB16-189. Next base: position 606 of record JAYUHI010000524.1, on the reverse strand, counting down.
CCGCAACAACCGGGTGTTGGAGAAAAATATCTTTTGAACCCTGCGGAAATTAAAGAGATGGATGATGACGGGAATGGCCAGCGTGAACAACGCCCACAGAAAACCCGGATAAGCAAAACTCATGGAAGGCAAATGTACTTCGAAAGTTGGAAATGTGCGAAAGGAGAATTGTTAACGGTGTACGACAGTTTGGCCAAACCAAAGACCTAACAGGTTTCTATCTGGTCGTAGCGTCCCGCTACGACCATCAATCTCATTCAATAAAAATCAATTCAATCCTACCCTTTCTTACACCGTAATAATCGCCAGCACTGCTATGAAGCCATTCCTCTGCTTTTTCAACAAATCCTGCTTCCACTGGATTATTATGGATGTAATCCAATCGCTGTTTTGCCATGGCAAGGTTGCATAACTCAATCGGATGATTGTGTTGTTGCCAAAATTGAAAATCATTATTCCTTGGATTGTTTTGCCCGGCAAGTCCAAACAATTCCAACATCCAATCCCTTCGACTTTCCTGCATATTATTTTCAATACATTTTCTGATGTGTCGAGATGTAAAACTTTTAAAATCCCGGACAATATCTGACAATACTCCATTCTCTG
>JAYUHI010000523.1:0-3008 GCA_043767095.1 Bacteroidota bacterium | reverse complement strand
CCCTCAGGCATACTTCTTCCTGCACTTCTTCAACCAAAAATTTCCCGACAACATCGCTGTAATAAATTGGGTCAATTTTACTTCCCTTGATGGTGCTGCCCGTTGGAAAAACATCTATCCTTCTGCTTTTCAGTGGAGTATTATTGAGGTACAGATTGGATATTCCCAGGTATTTAATAAAGTAAATTTCCATGTCGGGCAGGCGCAGAATGGCCACCAGTCCCGTAAGATTTTTAGATGGAATGCGAGGGCCTGGGTGAACAAAGTCATCGCTGCCCTCGTCAATAATCAAAATATTTTTTGAGGCCAGTTCTTCAATGTCCTGGCCAATAACAAATGCCCGCAGGCTTTGGGTGTCGGACAAGGGGATGTTAAGCGCTTCGCCAATGTAAAATATCAGGTTGCTTTGCCTTTCCGAGAGTTCGCCACCGGCAAAGCACAACTCAATAATTTTAATTATTAAAACCGACTTCTGTTGTTTGGTGAGCGCCTGGTTAACCTTCTTGGAAATCTGCATGATCTGCGCCCAGTCATCAACAAACTGAAGGGTTTCATCATCTACATTACCCAACTCATTGCCGGTTGTTTTCTTGGCCGATTTTCCAATCTCATCGAACAGGCCCAGGTAATAGCGGATGGCATCCTGGTTGAGGTGGAGGGAAAGGAACTCCTTTATTTTTAACCGCTCGTCTTCCGTGATGCGTTCTTTCGAAACGATGGAAAAAAGTTGGATAATGGCCTTTAACAGTTCCTCACTCACTACAAAAATGTTAAGGTAGATACTTCGGCATCGGCCTTCAATAGAATATCAAATGAAAAGTAGCAAAAAAAGCATGTGGCAAAAAAATGCCCGGCACTTTTTAATTTACCGGGCTTTGTTTTAACCGATCCGGTTGTTGATCAGTTCAGTTAAGATGAGCAAACCCTCCCTTAAGAATTCATCTTGCATGGAAGAGAGATCATCCGTTCCGGTTTCCTTGTTTTTAATCTTGGTGTCCAGCTTAGAATATTTTGATTTTTTCAGTTCTGCCTCCTCCATTTCCTTTCTTCGCACCGATTCATTCAAAGAAACCCGTGTTTGCGAAATGTTAAACCTTAATTCGTTCACATCCTCATAATACTGTTTGAGCTTGGGATCCTGATTGGCTCTGGTTTGATACGACTTTCGTACTTGTGCCAACAACTTCTCATTCACGTATGGTACTTTTTGATAGGACGCCTTTTTGATTACATCCCATGGCAATGCAGTGAGGCTCGAACTCTCTCCAAACTTGTCAGCATCATAGGCAGCAGGCAGGAGAATGTCTGGGGTAACACCCTTGTGTTGGGTTGAACTGCCTGACACCCGGTAAAATTTTTGATAAGTTAGTTTCAATTCGCCAACAGCATCTGAAGTAGAGGGCACATAAGGCTTCAGGTTAAGCACGGTTTGCACGGTGCCCTTTCCAAAAGTTGACTCTCCCACAATCACCCCCCGGTTATAATCTTGAATGGCCCCCGCAAATATTTCTGATGCAGAAGCACTAAATCGGTTGGTTAGCACAACAAGCGGGCCTGAGTAAGCCACCTCATTATCATCGTCCATGCCCACTTCAACCCGGTTATCTGAACTTTTCACCTGAACCACCGGCCCATTCTTAATAAACAGGCCAGTCAAATCAATCGCCTCCGACAATGATCCACCCCCATTATTCCGCAAGTCAATTACCAGGCCGTCAATATTTTCCGATTGTAATTCTTTGATGAGTCTTTTAACATCCTTGGTGGTGCTTTTAAAGTTCGGATCGTTTTTTTGGAAGGCTTCAAAATCCATATAGAAACTGGGAAGTGTAATCACGCCCATCTTCACATCTTTGGATCCTTGCTGATAGTGCATCAAACTTTTTTTGGCGGCCTGGTCTTCCAGTTTTATTTTTTCCCGAACCATCCTCACGGTTTCAGGTGCACCGGACAACCCGGTGGTGGCGGGTAAAATCTGGAGCCGAACCACCGTGCCTTTCGGCCCCTTGATCAGTTTGACCACATCATCCACACGCCATCCTATTACGTCAACCATTTCTCCGGCATCGCCCTGGGCAACGCCAATGATCAAATCATTCACATGGATTTTGTTGCTCTTTTCAGCTGGTCCGCCCGGAATTATCTCGAACACTTTCGTGTAATCATTTTCTGTTTGCAACCGCGCGCCAATACCTTCCAGGGAGAGGCTCATACTTTGTTTGAACAGATCAGATGCCTTGGGCGATAAATAATTGGTGTGCGGGTCATACGATTCGGTGATGGCATTCATGAAAATGCTGAATACATCTTCGCTATTAAATTGAATAATTGTTTTTTGAAACCGCTCGAACCTCGATTTTAAAGTCTGGCTGATCTCTTCCGGCTTTTTGCCAGAAAGCTTAAGCGACAGGGCCTGGCTTTTTATTATCTTTCTCCAGACTTCATTCACCTCCGCTTCTGTTTTAGGCCACGGGATATTATCGCGCTCGGAGTCATAAAATTCTTCAACCGAATAGTCAAAGTCCTTGCTCACCAATGTTTTCAAAACATAATCCATTTGAGCCATGTAACGCTCTTTAAAAACTTTATAAATAGAGAAAGCTACCTCTACATTTTCCTGGTGTACCAGATCATCAATCTTGAAGCGAAACGGTTCAAATGATTTAATATCGGATTCCAGGAAATACGTGCGGCTGGGGTCTAATTCAGACAGGTAAGCATCGAATACAACAGACGAAAGGGAATCAGTGAACCCTATTTTTCTGAAGTGGTAATTATCCAGCAAATAAGAAATCACCTTCGCTTCTTTTCCATAAACCTTTTTTGGTTTAAGGGTAACCGTATCTACGGGAAAGCTGTGGCCAGTAAAACTCACCAGGCAGAGAATAGCAACCAAACCACGCATGCTATTATTATTTAGTTATTATTTAGTTATTATTTATTATTCTTATTTTTATTATTATTATTATAAATAAATAAATCTCTCTCTCTCTCTCTCACTTTCTCTC
>JAYUHI010000522.1:0-7100 GCA_043767095.1 Bacteroidota bacterium | reverse complement strand
GGAGTTACGCAAAACTTTGTTTTTGATGCAAAATTGATGGATATAACCTGTGATTTTGTAGAAATTTTAAAGATCGTGCGTAAGTCCACTTAATAAGTAGAGTTGAGTTACCAAAAGCCCAAAAGCCACCGTTAGAATAATTCTTCGTAATACAAGGGCCTCAGGAAAAATGGCAAGAACCACAGCCAAAGCAATACCTATTAGATTAAAAAATATATTCTGAGGAGGATGTTTGCTGAAGAGTAGGTCGCTCAATAAAAAAGAAAGCAAAAGAAAGGCTAAGGCAATCATCATTTTGCGAATAGCCGGTGTAAGGAAGATTTTTAAGTCATTCCCAAGAAGGTGGTCTAAATCAGGGAACAATAAGTGCGACAAGAAATAAAATATGAAGGGCGTAATAAGTGTGGAGTAAAAGAGCAGATTGTCATTTGCGATTACTTCTATTTTACGCCAAGAAGTCCACCAAATGTTGATCAGCAAGACAAAAGAAAAAAGAGTCCATACCAGGTGCTCCTTGCTGAAGGTGATGCTTTTCCTATGGGTTATCATGGAACTCCAGCCCCCAAGAAACTGGGTGGCCACATAACCATAAATAAAAGTTGTAAAAGTGGTTAGGTATTCGGCCGGAGAAAAAAAGGAGTTGGTCTCTTCCATTTACTCGTTATGAAACACAGCCAAGTTCGCGATTATAAAATCAAGAAGCAAGGGTATTTGTGCATGCCTTATGATTTAATTTTTTTCGACTGAAAGGGAACAGAAAGCACTGCCCAGGGGTAATCCAAAACTATAACTAGGACACCCCCCACTGGCACTGTCAAGCCAAAGTAGATGGCTACTTTTTTCGCCAGCGATATACCGTCCATAGAAAGTCCCCAAAGCTTCAACTGAATTGCTAAAACAGATATTTACACTAACGGGAAAAGTGCAAACCTGACGTTGAAAGAAAAAATTAACACGGTGTCTGCACTAACCACGGGAAAAAAATATTTCGGGCATTTCATTGCGCACCGCAGAGGATATAGGTAAAGTTTGCTACTCCTAACGCGTTGGTTATTTTCGTAGGATAATTATAATCATTGTACTCGTAGATCAGAACGTCAGAATATACATCCCATTCAATCAGGCGTGGGTTGTTCATACTGTGGTTGATTGTTCCAAACATAGACCAGGTAGGAGGCATTAACACAATCAAAGCCGGCTGATCATTTAGTGTTTTCATTAAAAGCCTTCCCGGATTCTTTTTTGTATCGTAATCGGAAAAGGTTGTAATGCGGTTATACTCATCCTCCCCCCAACATCAATCACCGCCAATCACCTTTTTCTTTTCTGCATTTATTGCCAATAGCAGGGCAACCTTCACATATCTGTTGCATTTCTTGCAAATGCCGGATTCCTTTTGCTAATTTTAGATTGACCCCCGGTAAGACCTAATGAACCAGCGCCCCGATATCCAGCCCTTGTTTCTGGAACAGGTGAAGTCTAAACTACCGCCCAACGTCTCATTCCCGGATGAGTTGGCCGAAGTATTGAACATCAGTCGCGACAGTGCCTATCGGAGAATTCGTGGAGAGACCATTCTTTCCCTGGAAGAAGTGCGAACCATTTGTCACCACTACCGGCTCTCGCTCGATTCGTTGCTGGCCCCCACCAACGATTCCGTTTCATTTAATCACCGGGCCATTGGCACAACCACCTTTACGTTTGGTCATTGGTTAGTGTCTATCCTTCAAAACCTGGAAATGATCTTACAGTTTCCGCAACGCGAACTCATGTACTGCGCTAAAGACTTGCCCATGTTCCATTATTTTCAGTATCCTGAACTGGCAGCCTTTAAAATGTATTTCTGGATGAAGGTTTATTTGCGCTATCCTAAATATGAAAAAACTAAATTCGATCTGGCCGATATCCCGGCCGAGTATATGGCCACAGGCGAACGGATTAAACAAGTATATGCTTCCATACCCTGCATCGAAATCTGGTCTGATGAAGTGGCCAATATTACCATCAGGCAAATAGATTATTCTTTAGAGAGCGGGTTTATTACCAAAACCCAGGGCGAAGTGCTTTACGGTTGCTGTAGTAAAATATTTGATAACCTGAAAAAATTTGCCACTGAAGGTTCGAAGGATGGTAAAGAAAAGAATTACGCTTTGTATAAAAATGATGTGCTGATAGCCGATACCACCATTCTGTTTAAAATGGGCGATAAGCGGGTGACGTATCTCACCTACAACACTATGAATATTTTAACTACGTCCGAAGAATCCTTTTGCAGCATCACCGAAGAATACATGAACAACCTGATTAACAAGTCGGTGAAGATTAGCCAGACAGGAGAACGGGAGCGGAATAAATTTTTTAACCGGATATCCGATAAAATAAAACCCTACGGTGCAACCTGAATAAGGTGTGCAAAACAAAGTGATCGGCTGCTGGTTCAAGAAAGCAAAAGCACTATCCAGTTGGTTAACTCACCCAGAGTTAGGACATTTGCCCTTCAAGAATTTCATTATGCTTACAGCTCTTCAATGTTATCATGTGCTTGATCAGAGCATAAACGATTACCATCTTACCGATTCGCCCGATTCGAAAATCAGAAACCCGTATCCTGATTCAACTTTAGAAGCCCTGCTTTACCACAAAAACCGGATCGACACCGTGCAGTGGCACCTGGAAGATTTGATCCGCGATCCAGCCATTGATCCCGCGGCAGCGGTCATTTTAAAAAGACGGATTGATAAATCGAACCAGGATCGCACCGACATCGTGGAGAAAATTGATGACTATTTTCTGGCAGAGTTTAAGTCAGTTCAACTCATTCCAGGAGCAAAGCAAAACTCCGAGACACCGGCCTGGCTGCTCGACCGGATGAGTATTCTACTGTTGAAGATTTACCACATGCAGGAACAAGTGGATCGAAAAGATGCTGACCTTAATCATGTTGCACGGTGCCAGGCTAAGTTGAATGTACTGCTTGAACAAAAAACCGACATGCAATTGTGTTTTGATGAGTTGATGGACGATCTGCAAAAAGGTATTCGCAAAATGAAAGTCTACAGGCAAATGAAAATGTACAACGACTCTTCCCTGAACCCGGTGTTGTACACCATAAAAAAATAATGGGTTCGCCATCGAAGAATATTATCGTACTCCGGTTTTCGGCAATGGGCGATGTGGCTTTGCTGGCACCGGTGCTTCGGTCTTTTCTAAGCGCCTATCCCAATCATCAATTGACATTGGCAACCCGCCCCAGGTTCTCGGTTTTCTTTTCAGGTCAGGATCGACTGCTGTGTTTCCCGGCTGATGTGGATTCTGAATACTCCGGATTGACCGGGCTATTCAAATTATTTTTTGCTCTGAAAAAAACAAAGCCTGAAACTGTTCTTGACCTGCACGATCATATTCGCACCCGGTTTATTTGCTTCTTGTTCCGATTGTCGGGCGTGAAGATTGTTCGGTTTGATAAAGGACGAAAGGAGAAGAACGCGCTTACGCGGAAAGAAAATAAAATCAGAAGTTCCCTTCCGCACACTGTGCAGCGATACAGAGAAGCTTTTGTCAAGGCAGGATTCTCTTTTTCAATTTTACCGTCACCTTATTTTAAGGTTTCAGCGGAAGCGGAATCCAATTTGAATCAATGGCTTGAGTCTAACCGGTTAGTAAAAAATGAATCATGGTTTGGCCTGGCACCTTTTGCCGCGCACAAAAGTAAAATATGGCCTCTCGAAAATTACTCATCATTAATCCTTCAGATCAAAGAAAAAATGCCCGTTAAGTTTTTTCTGTTTGGTGGTGGAAGAAACGAAATTGAATTCTTTCAACTGTTGAAGAAACAGTTTCCTCATGATTGCGTGCTGGTGGCTGGTGACCTAAAATTGCCGGAAGAATTGGCCCTAATGAAAATGTTAGACAAAATGATTTGCGTGGATTCAGCGAACATGCACCTCGCTGCCTTGTTAGGAATTCCAACCCTTTCCATTTGGGGTGGCACACACACCGATGCAGGTTTTGGCCCGTTCGGGAATGAAAATAGTGCAAAGGTGCAGGTAGATATAAATGAACTATCCTGCCGCCCTTGTTCTGTTTATGGCAAAGAGACCTGTCATCGTGGAGATTTTGCTTGTATGGCGAGGATAAAACCCGAGGAGGTTGTAAAACATGTTTCCCTGCCTGTCCGGCAGGCAGGCAGTTTTCCTGTCTTATGAAAAGCACCGCTGCTACACTGGATCGCGGTATGAGTCCCGGCTTGAGGCCGGGCCTCAACCGCGATGACTTCTTCGTAGGAGGGGGTATCCCGGCCACAAAGGCCTACTGCGAAGAAGTCATCGCGGCCGAGGAACGAGTGCCGCGATCCGGTTGAACAACGAACCCACACAGTTATGAAAAGCACCGCTGCTACACTGGATCGCGGTATGAGTCCCGGCTTGAGGCCGGGCCTCAACCGCGATGACTTCTTCGTAGGAGAGGGTGTCCCGACCAAATGCCTACTACGAAAAAGTCATCTCGGCCGAGGAACGAGTGCCGCGATCCAACATTATCAATTACTTTTACCTTCTAATTTAAACCTGAAGTTTCCCATCATCCCAAATGTCAACTGATTTTGAACTCAAAATAGAGCCCCCTAAAAAACTGAGTTTTGGTTTTAACGAGTTATGGCATTTTCGAGAACTGTTTTACTTCTTCACCTGGCGTGATGTGAAAGTAAGGTACAAGCAAACTACGCTGGGTGTCATTTGGGTATTACTTCAACCCATTTTGCAGGTGGTCATCTTCAGTGTGATTCTTAGTAGAGCGCTTAAAGTTCCACCGAGTGGTATTCCATATCCTGTATTTGTTTTTTCCGGGCTGTTGTTTTGGAATGCTTTCTCGGCCAGCTTAACGAATGCCGGCACCAGCATGGTGAGCAACGCTCCCATCATACGCAAAATTTATTTTCCACGGCTAATCATACCTCTGTCATCCATTCTCGTGGCGATGGTGGATTGGTCAGTCGCTTTTCTTTTGTTCATAGTTATTCTATTCATTTACCCCATCGATATGAATTGGTTGATGACTTTGCTGTGTTGGCCAGCAGCCTTTGTTATGATGTTGATGGGAACCACGGGCTTGTCGTGCTTGTTGGCGGCACTCAACGTGAAGTATCGCGACTTTCGTTATGTGATTCCGTTTGCCCTGCAAGTGATGTTGTTCCTCACTCCCGTCATCTATCCCATCAATATCTTCCATTACCCAGGGCTTCAATATTTCCTGGCGCTCAACCCCATGTATGCTGTGATTGAGATTTTCAGATTTCCGATTCTCCATCAACTGGATGCGAGTCTCGTGCTCATCAGTTTATCGTCCTCCATGGTTCTCCTTGGCTTGGGCCTGTTTTATTTTAAAAAGACCGAACATTATTTTGCCGATTTGGCGTGAGGGTATTGCCTAATTGCTATTGGCGGAGTTTGGTTTAACTTTGTAAAGTCACCCATGAACTCATTTATTCAATTATAAAATATTGTAGGGATTTAAGTAATTGGACTTACGCACTTTCGTGGATTTTAGTGTTTTAGCGATTTAGTGGCTGGTATTTATTCTTTGAAATTATGCCACAAAAGCACGAAAACACTAAAGGGAACCTCTAAAAACCAAATTCAGAAACCGCAAAGAGCACAAAGTTTTGCGCAAAGACCGCAAAGGTTTATTGCCTCGTGTTCTTTGCGGTTAACTTTCTTTGCGAACTTCGCGGTTAATTGCATTTTAGAGTTTTTAGAAGTTCCATAAAATTTCACAAAATGGCTATTCAAGATTTAAAATAGTGCGTAAGTCCAGTTAAGTAAACACTATAACCATAAACTAAAACGCCAATTATGTTATCAGTAAAAGGGATCTACGATGGAAAAAAAATCTATCCAACTGAGTCAATAAAAGAGGCTAAGAAGTATAAGGTGATCATTACTTTTTTAGAGGAGATCAATGATGATGAAGAAAAGCACCTCCGTAGTTTTGGAGCCAATACGAACGCAGCTCTTGATTTCTGGAATAATCCGGAAGAAGATGTTTACCAGGACTACCTGCCTGCGAAATGAATACAGGGAAAAATCTACCTTTGCCAAACCAGTCAACACTCGTTGTGGTGTAAACCAATCAATATATGGTACAAACTTCGAAGATAAAGAATGATGAAGGTCATCAAGCGATTCGCATCCCCGACAATTTTAGGTTAGAAGGGGAGGAAGTGTACATAAAAAAAATCGGGAACGCCCTATATATCCTTCCCCTGAATAAACCCTGGCAAACTTTATTCGATAGTTTGGATAAGTTTACTCCTGATTTTATGGAAAGTAGAAATGAAGGTTCCTCGCAAGAAAGAGAATTGCTTGACTGATGAACTACTTGCTTGACACCAACATTTGCATCTATATCATTAAGAAAAAACCAGAATCGGTAAGGCAGCGTTTTCTAAAAATCCCGATAGGCCAGATTGGTATATCCTCCATTACCTTGGCCGAACTTCACTATGGCGTTAAGAAAAGTGCTTCTCCGGAAAAAAATTTGGAGGCACTTAATCAATTCTTAGTGCCCTTGGAAATTTATGACTTTGATTTTTTTGGCGCCATGGAATACGGAGACATTAGAAGTGGTTTGGAGAAAATGGGCTTGCCGATTGGGCCGCTTGACAACTTGATCGCAGCGCATGCCAAAAGTTTGGGATTTACGCTTGTGACCAATAACGAAAAAGAGTTTTCCCGTGTGGTCGGATTGAAAGTGGAAAATTGGGTTAATTAAAAGTTGTTTGTGACACCCATCCTTGAAATCCATAATATCTCAAAGAAGTTCCTGATTGATCATGAACGCCCGTCCTACCTAAGCCTGCGTGACTGGATTGCCGGGGCCTTTCGTTCTAAATCCAAACCGGAAGAATTTTGGGCATTGAAGGATATCAGTTTCGATGTGATGCCGGGTGATTCTCTGGGAATCATTGGCCGGAACGGTGCCGGCAAATCTACTTTGCTAAAAATTCTCTCTCGCATTACCCCTCCCACCGAAGGTCATATCATTACCCGAGGCCGCATAGCCAGCTTGTTGGAAGTAGGAACCGGCTTCCACCAGGAACTAAC
>JAYUHI010000521.1:0-3021 GCA_043767095.1 Bacteroidota bacterium | reverse complement strand
CCAACGGGCTGGGTTCACCGGTTTGGCTGTTGATTTCATTTCGCACCAAATCACCATCGCTAATCACGATGAGTTTCGTTGGCAGGCTTGATTCTTTAAATCCTTTTTCATCCACTCCCTCCGGTTTAAAGCGGTTCTTAAATAGAGATGGAAAGCTGCCCTCCAGTAGATAGCCCAATGGTTTCGGGCCTGCCTGAAAATTTTCTGGTTTTAACTCAGCGCGCAAACTGGCAGCGCTCACGCTCACAGGCGCAGCCAGCACGCGGGAATATTGAGAAGTAAATATCAACGGTGTCTTTTTAATTCCTGCCGACTTAATTGTATCCATGCTACTCACAAATTTAAAAACGCTGGCATCTAAATTTCGGGTAGCCGGATGATTGGAGTAATGGTTGACAAGCGGAAAGAACGGCCATTCAATGGGCGTAATCTGCGGACGTCCATTGGCCTGGCCGGTGACAACCGGATATTTAACGGAAGAAACATCCTGAACCAAATCAGGGTTGATCCGAACACCATACCGGAAAAGCATATCGTCAAGATTAATATCATACGGAACAGCAAAATAGTTTTCATCGGAAGCATGTTCCATAGAAGCATCCAAGCGATCAATAAAGAAAATAACTTTTCCTCTCTTCATAATATATTGATCGAGCTTATACAAATCCGACAAAGAAAATTTTGAAGTCGGTTTGGCAATGATCAACAAATCATAAGCGTCCATCAATTTTGTTTCAGACAGGTTAAGTTTTATTACCTGGTACTGCTCCAGCATGGCGCTAACTACACTGGCAGTTTGCAGACTATCCAATTCTCCATGTCCGATTACCCACCCGATTTTTATTTGCTGAGTGGCAACTAATTTTTGAATAGCATTGGCTAATTCAAACTCAACATCTTCAATGGCCTGGTTTAAGACTTCCTGTGGGTTACCACGGCCAGTTGAACCTTTTAAAAACGTAACTCCTGTTTCAAAGCCTCCATACGAAATGAGTGCCCCGGGAAAAACAAGTTTCTCCGATCGCTGCCCATTGCGGTTGTCAACCACATTGAGCGGATTAATTCCTTTTTGCGCTAAGCTGGAAATAAATTCATTGCGTGCCGTTTGTGAGGCAGCCGTTTCCGGATTGGTGAAAGTGTATTTGATTTTATTGTTTGAGTAAACCCGGAATTCTTCCAGCATCTCCCGCGTGAAGTTTCTAACACGGGTGAACCCCGGATTGAGATCGCCTTCCAGGAAAACTTCCACGTACACATCATCATCCAAATCTTTCAAAAGCTCAACCGTCTGAGGCTTGATTGTGTATCGGCCTTCCTCCGTTAAATCGATCCTGAAAAAATAAAATGAAGCCAATTGATTGATGATGACAATGGCCATCAAACTGTTGAACAACAGCAACCAGTCTCCAACCACATTCAGACCTAACAGGTCTCTTAGTCGGAAGGCTGAGAGACCGGTTAGGTCTGAGAACCGGCTGCTCAAAGCAGTTTTAGTGAAGACGAGCATCAATCCTACTACCGAAAAAAAATAGACCACATCGCGGCTGTCAATTAATCCCTTTCCTAATGAATCGTAATGATATAAAATTCCGAATTGCTTTACCATCAGGGCTGCATTTCCAAAAAAGGAAAGCTGGGCCAGAGAATCAAACCCATAATAAATCACAAAACATAAAAGGGCGGCCATCAAGAATGAAACTATCTGATTAGTTGAAATGGCAGAGGCGAAAATTCCAATGCTGCAAAAAACACCTCCTAATAAAATCAGCCCGACATAAGATCCAATCACTCCAGGCGTGTCAATATTACCCACCGGGTTGCCAAGCTGACGAACAGAAAAATAATAGACTATTGTGGGCAGTACGGCAAATGCCATCAACACAAAAGAAGCCAGGTACTTTCCTAAAATGATTTGCCAATCAGTGAGTGGCTTGGTGAACAATAACTCTAATGTGCCCATCTTTTTTTCCTCTGCAAAACTCCGCATGGTGATGGCCGGAATGAGGAACATGAAAACGTAAGGGGCAAGGGAAAATAAAACACTTAAATCGGCATACCCGCTTTCTATAACAGAAGTCTCGGGGAAAACCCAAACGGGCAAACCCACGCCAACCAGGAACACACCAATTACGATATACGCGATGAGCGAATAAAGAAAACCGGATAACTCTTTCTTGAAAATTGGGAACATCAGTTCAATTCAGAATTGACTTCAACGGTAAGTTGCTTAAAAACGGATTCAAGCGACTGCTCTTCCACCCGCAAACCGATGAGGGATAAATTCTTTTCAGTCGCAAACCGGAACAACTCTGCGCGAACGTCCACGCCTGGTTCACTTTCAATGGTGTACGTGCAATGGCCTGTGGAAAAAATATTCGAAATCCCTTTTACCTGGAGCAATTCGCCCGACTCCACCTTCCGGTCAAACTCAACTGTAATTGATTTCCGAAGGCTGGAGGACTGAATTAAATTATGAATTGAATCATCGGCCACAATCTTGCCTTGATGTATCACAATGACGCGGTCGCAAATAGCCTGCACTTCCTGCATGATGTGAGTGGAAAATAAAACGGTTTTGTTCCGGCTTATATTTTTTATGAGCCTCCTGATTTCCGCTAATTGATTCGGGTCAAGCCCGGATGTAGGCTCATCCAAAATCAAAACCTCCGGGTTATGCAGCATGGCCTGGGCCAGGCCAACCCGCTGGCGGAAACCCTTCGACAGTGATTCAATTCTTTTGTGCTGCTCAGCAACAAGGCCGCACATTTCAATTATTTCTCCAACCCGTTGTTTAAGCGAGTCTCCCCTCATTCCAAAAATACTTCCGCAAAAGCGAAGATACTCATGAACATACATTTCAGTATAAAGTGGGTTGTGCTCAGGAAGATAGCCGATAGTCTTTCGGATGGGAATTGAATCTTTTCTCACGTCCAGCCCGGAAACTAAAACTGTTCCAGATGTTGGCGGAAGAAAGCACGTGGCGATTCTCATCGTGGTGGATTTGCCTGCACCGTTGGGGCC
>JAYUHI010000520.1:0-3022 GCA_043767095.1 Bacteroidota bacterium | reverse complement strand
AATTGTTTCAGTCATTCGACATTAGTGCCTCTTGGTGAAATCTAAATAGTGTGTGTGTGTGCGTAGGAGTCCCCATTCAGGGTCACTGATCCCGGTTTGGATACTTTGAAAGGTGTGATTTCCTATATTTGAACAATGGCTTCAATCATCCCCACCTTCGAATACGACATCTTCATCTCCTACCGCCACAATGATAATCGTTCTGGCTGGGTAGCGGAGTTTGTCAAAGCCTTGCAAGAAGAACTCGCAGCAACAATTAAAGCACCCGTCTCCGTTTACTTCGACACCAACCCCCACGATGGCCTGCTCGAAACCCACAACGTTGACAAAAGCCTGGAGGGAAAACTAAAATGCCTCATCTTCATTCCCATCATTTCCCAAACCTATTGCGATACAAAAAGCTTTGCCTGGCAACATGAGTTTGTTGCGTTCAACCGAATGGCAATCGAAGGCGCCCCCCTCTCCCCCGGAGAGGGGAAGGGGGTGAGGCCTGAGCTTGGAAGAGATATAAAGCTGAGCAATGGAAACGTAGCCAGCCGGATTCTTCCCATTAAAATCCATGGCCTTGATTCAGAAGACAAAGCACTTCTTGAAAATGAATTAGGTGGAGTGTTGCGGGCGATTGATTTCATCTACAAAGAATCCGGTGTCAACAGACCTCTCAAATCTTCAGACAATAAAAACGACAATCAAAATAAAACGGATTATAGAAATCAGGTAAACAAGGTAGCCAACGCCATTAAGGAAATTATTACAGCACTCAAAAATCCAATCGCCCAATCTCCCCGGGCAATTACTAACGTTCAATCATCCACGAATCCTTCGCGAAATAAAAAATCGTTAGTGGCAGTCATCTCCCTGATTTTATTATTGAGTATAGGAGGCTATTTCTTGTATCCTAAATTATTTTCGTCAAGCAAAGAAGTTGACGTGCTCGACAAATCCATTGCCGTGCTCCCATTTGAAAACATGAGTGGCGACCCGGAACAAGAATATTTCAGTGATGGCATTACCGAAGAAATATTGAACTCGCTCGCGCAGATTGAAGGTTTGAAAGTTACCGGCCGTACTTCAAGCTTTCAGTTCAAAGGCAAAGAGGTGGACTTGAAAGAAGTCGGTGAAAAACTGGGGGTGGCCACCATCCTGGAAGGGAGCATTCGAAAGCAAAATGATCAATTGCGCATTACGGTGCAGTTGGTGAGCGCAAAAGATGGCTATCACTTATGGTCGCAGCGGTTCGACAGAAAAGTGACAGATGTTTTTGCCATCCAGGATGAAATTGCCCAGGCCGTGAGTTCGAAATTAAAGGTGACTTTTCTTTCTGAAAGCACAGATGGTAGGCCCAAGGCGAATGTACAAAATCAGGAAGCCTACGAGTTTTACCTGAAAGGCCGCTTCTTTTTAAATATGCGGGGCACTGGGATGCTCAAAGGGCTTGAATTTTTCAAACAAGCCGTTGCCCTCGACTCAACATTTGCCTTGGCATACGAAGGGTTGGCCAGCTGTTATGCTGTGCTTTCATTTTATCAGATGATTCCATCCTTAGCGGCAATCCGTGAATCGAAAAAGTGGGCGATGAAAGCCATTGAACTGGAGCCCAATTCATCAGGAGCATACGCTGCATTGGGATTTGTAGCACATTGGCTTGAAAGAGATTGGGATCGAGCTGAGCAAATGTTTCAAAAGTCGTTAGCGATTAGCCCCAACAATGCCCCTTTTCGTGCAAATTATGCAAGTTATCTACTCAACATTAGTGGTGAACCAATTGAATCTGAAAAACAGTCCATGATAGCCGTCCAACTTGATCCACTCTTTTTAGTACCCTACATTAACGTGGGCAATGCCCTGGTAGAACAAGGCAAGTATGATCTGGCAAAGCAGTCCTATCAAAAGGCTCTGGAACTGAATGATAACTCAACCCTTCCCTTCACCAGCTTATCTCAATTATTATTGATAGTTAAAAAGCCAGGTGAAGCCATTGAACTACTCAAAACGAATATGGGTGTAACGGGTCGGTCACAGCTCATGTTGGCCGCATTATGCGAGGCCTATGCCGAAGCAGGCAAGACGGAGCCAGCCCTGAAGGTCTATAAAGAAATACAGGAAATGGCCCGAACAGGTTATGTTGCACCCTTTACGTTGGGAAGGGCGGCTTTAGCAGTGGGGAAATTGGATCAAGCATTTAAGTATTATGACCAGGCCCTTGAAGAAAAAAACAACGGATTTGCAACTTGGAATCTTAGTATTTTTAAGAAGTTAAAGTTCAAAGCGGCATTTATGAACGACCAACGCTATAAATACATAATGGAGCGGTTGGCTTTTCCAGAGAATTGATTTTTACATACATGCCCCGTAAACCAAAACCAAAATTTGATAAGCGCATTTTTTGGGATGCGGTCTTTGATGGAGGTACGACAGTTTGGCAAGAGAAGGCAAGGTTTCACAAAGAACACAAAGTTGGGCACTAAGGGCACAAAGCTGGACTTCTTCGTGTTCGTTGTGGTTCGTGGTGACCTTCGTGACCTAATACACAAAACAAACTTTCGTACACCCCTTTCAACGCATCAACTTCTTATCTCATGAAAAGGGCTAATTTTGAAAAAAGTATTACTTCTATGAAATCAGCCACCATTACTTCAAAGGGACAAATTTTGATTCCAGTTCAATTGCGGAGAAAATATGGGCTTCATTCGGGGGCAAAAGTCATTATTTCTGATGATGGTACGTCTATTCAGGTTGCACCCTTAACAGCCAAAAGCATCCGGTCTTTTGCCGGGATATTAAAGGGCAAAAATTTGTCGGGGGCTCTTTTGGCATCTAGAAAAACTGACCGGGCAAAAAATCAATGAAGCATTTTGTATTGGATAGTTTTGCCCTGCTTGTCTTTTTTGAACAACAAAAGGATTGGAAAAAGGTAGAAGGGTTTCTCCTGTTTTCAGCGTTGCAACACCCTAGAAATTTTTTTGAGCAATTTGGTACAGTTCGGTTTGTAAATCATCCATTTTGAGCAGTTTAGATTGGG
>JAYUHI010000519.1:0-3023 GCA_043767095.1 Bacteroidota bacterium | reverse complement strand
CGATAGTATGATCTTAAAACTGTCGCTGTTCAGGCACATAACATTGATGGTTGATGAAGCTCTCAATCTCATTTATCCAAATAAGCAATTATTTTGTTCAGTTCAAATCGTGGCTTGTTACTTATGAAATTGACGCTTTTTGCATTTATTAATTTTCATATTGGTCGGTTAAAAAGCAAGGTCAGCCTAATCGATGTAACAAATCAGGCGCTAACAGTCGTTTTTTTGACATCAACCAAGTATCTTTCCTAAAATTAATTTTATCCAGCCTGGTAAAATCCTGCAAAGTGTCTTGCTCGGGCCATTAAACAGAAACAATGATCGATTATTCTACTATACGCTTCTCCCGGAGCCGCGCAGATTTTTTCCCGATTCTCAGCCAACGGGTGAATCAATATTTTAAATCGCATAACATCGGAAAAAATGCTAACAGCGAAATGGTAATCAAAACCATTTTTATGTTCGCCTTATATTTTGGTCCCTATGCACTTTTGATTTTCGGGGGCTTTACTTCTGTTTGGCTGATGCTGGCCATGGCCGCCATCATGGGTTTAGGCAAGGCAGGCATTGGTTTATCGGTGATGCACGATGCGAACCATGGAGGATATTCAGCTAAGAGCTGGGTTAATCAATTACTGGGGTTCTCGCTCAACGTGATAGGCGGGAATTCATTCAATTGGAAAGTGCAACATAATGTGTTGCACCATACCTTCACTAACGTGCATGAAGTTGACGAAGACATAAGCCCAAGGGGTGTGCTGCGTATGGCTCCTGAAAGCAAGTGGAAACCCATGCACCGGTTTCAACATTGGTATTCGTGGTTTTTGTATGGACTGCTCACCTTTGTGTGGATCATGTTTAAGGATTATGGGAGGTTAGCCCGATACTCCGCCTCCGGCTTAGTCGCCAAGCAAAAAGCATCCATTACCTATGAATGGATCATCTTGTTATTTACTAAAATCGTCTACCTAAGTTATATTATTGTATTACCATACCTCATTCTTCCGCTCGCCCTGTGGCAGGTGTGCTTTGGTTTTTTTATTATGCATTTCATTTCAGGTTTTATATTGTCCATTATTTTTCAGCCTGCCCATGTAATTGAAGGAACAGAATATCCTCTTCCTGATACCGAAGGAAATCTTGAAAACAACTGGGCGATTCATCAAATGCACACCACCACTAATTTTGCGCAGAAGAGCAGACTTTTTTCCTGGTATGTGGGCGGATTAAATTTCCAGGTGGAGCATCATCTTTTCCCACAGATATGCCATGTGCATTACAGAAAGATTGCCCCCATTGTAGAGGCTACCGCTAAAGAATTTGGAATACCTTATAAAAGTAAGCGGACATTCTTGAATGCGCTGGCTGCCCACTTCCGTTTGATGAGAGAGTTGGGTAAAAAACCACAACTGGCTGTTGCCTGATCAGGAATGGGATAAGAGAATTCTCTTCACTACCTACCTGCACTAAGCTTCAAAGAAATCAGGAGAAAGAATCACCAAAGGCCGTCACAAAGCCTTTCATTTCATCCTGCGTGCCAATGCTAACCCGGCACCATTCTTTTTGCTTATAATCCCAAATGCGAATCAGATAACCTTTTTCTTCCATTTTCTTCAGGATGGTCTTTCCATTGGCCGGGGCCGGGAAGAATACAAAATTGGTGTACGACTTTCCATAAAAAATTCCCTTCCTCTCTAAATAGGTAGTTAGCACATTGCGGGCTTCTGTGTTTTTATCGCGTACTAATTTCATGAACGAGTCATCGCCTAAGCTGGCCAGCGCAGCGGCTATGCCGGTTTGACTCATAGGAATATCGGATCCGTATTTCTCAATTTTTTGTATGATATCCGGTCGGGCGACCAGGTAGCCGAGGCGCATGCCGGCTAAACCATATATTTTGGAGAACGTGCGGCAAACGATCACGTTCGCATTTTTCCTAACGAGGTCAACCATTGAAACCTGTTGGTGTTGATCAGGTGGCAAAAATTCCAGGTAGGCTTCATCGGCAAACACAGTAACTTTCTTCGATACCTCTTCGCAGAAAGCTTTGACCCTGGCGGGATCGACTAATGTACCTGTAGGATTGTTGGGATTACAGATCACCACCATACGCGTATCGGGCTTAATAGAACCGGCCATAGTATCATAATCATACTCCAACTTATCGTTCAGATTTATTTTGTCCCATTCACATTTGAAAACTGTGGCATAACTCATCAATACCGGAAAGGTGGGGAAGCCCGACATAATGCTGCCCCCTTCAATCCCGAAGGCTAAACCCGTTTGGCAAAGCAGGCTTCCTGAACCAGCGCCAATATGGATATGCTCGATTGAAACGCCTTCCTTTTTAGCGAGGATTTCTTTCACGTTGTCAATGGCGGCAAAGGGATAACGGTTTCCTTCATCCAAAATCTGAAGGACTGCCTGCCGCGCCCGTTCAGACGGACCGTATGGATTTTCATTCGCATTCAACCTGACTTTTGATGAAGACCCACCGAAATTAAAACCAGCTTCGGCCTTGCTCATGGGCGCTGCCATGAGTTGTTGTATGAGGGCCGGGGTTAAAGTTAAGGCAGAAGTAGTGGCAACAGCCGACTTAAACCATTGCCTGCGGTTGAGAAGGTTGCTCATAAATTTTTTGGTTATTGTAACGTGGAAATAAAGTTAGACAAAACTTTTACTTATTTGTTTATTAAGGGCAATGGTCTACTTTTGTGCCGCTAAAAAATCGTGGCATGGTCAGGATAAACATCGCGGGGTGGAGTCCCGCCAATGTGGGAGTAGCTCGTTGGGCTCATATCCGCCAAAGGGCGGACACAGGTTCGGGAAGGGAGATGTGAAAAAATATATCGCGGGGTGGAGTCCCGCCAATGCGGGAGTTGCTCGTTGGGCTCATATCCGCCAAGGGGCGGACACAGGTTCGAGAAGGGAGAAGTGAAAAATATATCGCGGGGTGGAGCAGTTGGTAGCTCGTTGGGCTCATAACCCAAAGGTCACAGGTTCGAGTCCTGTCCCCGCTACAA
>JAYUHI010000518.1:0-3027 GCA_043767095.1 Bacteroidota bacterium | reverse complement strand
CTAAGTCAGGCGCTTCCGGTTATTATGCTCCACGGCACCATTGAACTCACTTCCATTGCCATTGCCGGTGGCGCTGGTTTTCTGATGGGCAACAGTTTGCTTTTTCCGGGCACTTATCCCCGCATGACGTCTTTTAAGAACGGAGCTATCAAGGGCATGAAGGTGGTGGTGGGCCTTGTTCCGTTTTTTATTATTGCAGGCTTCATCGAGTCGTTTGTCACCCGCTATGCCTTCATGCACTGGTCTGTTAAATCGGCCATCATTGGCGGCTCGGCATTTTTAATGATCTGGTATTTTATTTTCTATCCCCTTAAACTTAAGCGACATGGCAGCATTTGAATTTATCGAGTTTCAAAAAACGCGAGACTTCAGCAATAAGCTGAACGTCACCTTCGAGTTTGTCAAGCAAAATATTAAATCGCTTTTGCGGGCTATGTTGTACATCGTGGGGCCACCGGCCCTCATTGCCAGTTTGCTGATTGGTTCACTCATGGGCGATTATTTTAATTGGATTTTCACGATAGCGGGTAGAAGCCCGGGAGATATTTTCAGTGGGTTCACCATTAACCTGGCGCTGAAAATAATATTGGCGATCGTAGTCGCCACCGTTACCAGCGTTATTACGATTTCAACGATTAACAACTACATCATTTTATACCGCGAGAGACAATCGAATCAAATTGAAGTGGAAGCAGTTTGGGATCGCGTAAAAAAAACTTTCTGGATGTATTTCTGGTCGATGATTGGTTTTGTGCTGCTGGCCTTCGCGGCTTATGTGATCCTGGCGATACCCATGGTGGTGCTGGGGTCTATCTCTCCCTTCCTGATATTCTTTTGGGTATTGATTTTTATGCTCGTGATCTTCTACCTGCTCATTTCCAACTCCCTGATTTTTGTTGTTCGCGGGTTTGAAGTGAAAGGTTTTTTTGAATCATTCGGTCGCTCGATGTTTCTAACCCGCGGCAAATGGTGGAGCACGTTCGGCCTGTTCTTCGTTTTTTATCTGATTGTATCGATCCTCTCGTCTATTTTTTTTATGCCCTGGTATTTTATTAAAATAGTTTCATCGCTTCATAAAATCAGTGAGGGTGGAAAAATGGATTTAGGCATGGATTGGTTTGGGCTGATTTCAATAGGCCTGCAATACTTAGCGAGCTACATACTGGCGGTTCTTCCACAGATTGCCCTGATCTTTCAATATTTCAATTTAGTGGAAAGAAAAGAATCGCGCGGTCTGCTGGAAAAAATGGAGGGCTTGGGATCGGGTGAACAGCCACCCGCATCATCTCACACCGAGCATTATTGAAGCAATGAATTTAAAAAGAATTTTTAGTATTCCAGGATTGCTTATGGATGGTGAACAGTTTTGCATGGCTTTATTTCTGCAATGTAATCACCTCACCCCCGACCCCTCTCCAATCCCGATACTTCGGGAGAGAGGTGACTCTTTGTTGAACTTTTGCTGAAGAGTTCAGATGAATAGATTATTAAATCGCCTCCAAGTAATACCTGCAAGCTGTCATTTAAGAAAGCTCCCCTCTCCGTTTAGGAGAGGGGCCGGGGGTGAGGTGATAGGAGTTGGCCCAGGAATCCCCTCACCGTTTACCTACACAAAATTTTCGCACACCATTACTTCCGGAAATCGGGTGATGGAAAAATTGTTTCGTTTTTTTTTCTATCTGCTTTTCTGGTTTTGTTCCATTCAAGGGCAGGCTCAAGTTGATTCCCTCAACCAGGACGCAATACACAATCCCGACAGTACATATTACAAAGAACAATATGAGGATGAGATTTCAACTTCTACTATCCCCCCCGACACCCTTCAAGTCCAGCCCCGGAAATTTGATGAATCCAAACTCAATGAACTTCGCAAAGACAAAGATTTTGATTACTCACAAGCGCCCACCGTGGGCGAAAGTTTGTGGGAAAGGTTTTGGCGGTGGCTAAAGGAAATTTTAGCAAAAATTTTGCGTGGAGCCGTAACCACCGATTGGGGACGTGTGTTGCTGTATGCCGGTTGCCTGGCTGTATTAGTTGTTGTTGTCATGGCCTTGCTGAAAGTGGATGCATTCAAAGTATTCTTTAAGGGGGCTGATGTTTCTTCCGTTGCTGGCGTTTTTCATGAAGACATTCATGCCATGGATTTCGAAGCGCTGATCAAAGAGGCGGTGGAGCAAAATGATTTTCGCAATGCGGTGCGCCTGGTGTTTCTCTATTCCCTCAAACTGTTAGCAGACGGGCAGCACATTCAATGGCAGCCCGGCAAAACCAACCATGATTACCTGGACGAATTGGAAACGCAGGAGTTGAAAACCGGCTTGAGTGAACTCAGCTTTTATTTCGATTATGCCTGGTATGGCGGGTTCGCTGTGTCAGCCTTGCAGTTCGACCGCGTACAGAGCATTTTCAAAAACTGGAGAGGAGGCATTCGATGAAGAAAGACTGGAAATACATTCTCTTCCTCTCCCTTATTTTCGGAGGTTACATGTGGGTTCAACTCACGGCCAAAAAGCAACACAGTTGGATTCTCTCCCTTGATTATACGGACAAAGAACCCTACGGTGCGGTGGTGCTGCACCGGTTGCTCCCTTCTTTGTTTCCGGACGGAGTAAAGATCACAACCAAGACTTTTTATGAACTGAAAGATTCGCTGAAGACGGAGGATAATCTTTTTGTGCTCGCCCAAAATTTTGATCCGGGGAAGGAAGACATAAGCGCCCTTCTCACTTTCGTGGAAAAAGGCCACACCGTTTTTCTTTCGGCTGAATCCTTTGGGGATAAGTTGGAAGACACGCTCCATATCGAAACAGCTTATAACTTTTTGAGCTATGCCTCTTTCGATGAAAGCGATTCTTTGTTCGTGGAGTTCACCAATAAATCACTAAAGCCAGGCAACCGGTATTATTTCAAGACCATCAATACACAAAACAGCTTTTCTAAATATCCAAAAGACAGCGCCTCTGTTTTTGTTACCAGCGAACACGATGATGTGTTTACGCTACGGATGCCATTTGGCAAGGGAAATAT
>JAYUHI010000517.1:0-3031 GCA_043767095.1 Bacteroidota bacterium | reverse complement strand
TCCCCTTACTTTGCCATTCGCCAATTCTAAGCAGTGTATCCAGCATTATTAAAAAGTTTATCCACGTTCTTAAGCCTATGGCCGTTAGACAACATATTGTTTATTCAAACTCCCCCGGTGGGCTCCTCTCTCAAGGCTGGAAGAACTTTGATGATTAAATGTAACAAGTGGTTTTTGTTATTGCAAAGCATTGTGCCGTTAATTACACATCCTCGGTTCCAATGGGTCTTGATAAAGTCTTTGGTAAATATTAGGATTTAGATTTTCCCCTTAAACACGCGGGAAATAGCGCCCTCAATTTCCCATAAACTGCTTTTCCACATACAACTTTCCTCCAATCAAAATTTTAAAAATATAAATCCCTGGCAAAACACCGGTTTGAAATGTTAAGGTTTGGTTGAGGGTGTTCTCATTCGTCACGTTGATAATTTCGCTACCCATGATGGAGGCTATTTGCAATTGAACGGTTTGGCTTTCTTCCAAATTGAAAGTGATACGTGTTTCACTGGCAACGGTGTAAATCCGGAAAGGCTCAGCAATAACCGGTGGGTTGGGATCATCGTTCTCAAAAAACTCGATGTTATCAACATAAAGATTGTTGCCGTTATTGTTGATCACCTGAATGGCAACCAGCACTTTATCACTGACCGTAAAATCATTGAGATTGAAATATTTTTTTATCCAGTCTTCTTCAGTTGTCGGAACCCATGGCGAAGCACTTAAGATGTCCGTCAGGTTTGAAGCTTGTTGAGAAAGTAAAGTATAATCGAAAGTCTTTCCGCAATTGTCCGATACAGCTACAGTAATAAATTCATCGTTGGGAAAATTGTAGGCGTAGCCGAAATCGGCAAACATACTCGCCTCAATAGCGTTGCTTAAATCCAGCCTGGGACTCACCAGCCATGCTTCTTCACCAAGATTGGTATTGTCATACGAATTTAAAACAGCCGATTGCATGAAATTGGTTGGTGCTTTTGTCCATCCGTTTCCACTTGGGTTAACAAAAGACCACGAACTAACTTCATCGAAATTTTCTCTGACAGGTATAGTCACACTGTTGTTAATTAAGGTGATGGACATTATAATGGTATTATCGGAAGGTGCTGAATCTGGTGTTCCATTGGGTGTTACCAGAATAACCACTTCGTTTGATCCGGAAAGCAGACCGACCGGGTTGAGTGCAACCTCCATGACATCTGCCGGATTTAAAATTTCAGAAATAGCTTGAACAGGTTTGTCAATTCCGTTCAACGTTACTTTTATAGTAAACCCATTGATAGCCGTAGTGCCTAAATTAGCTACTTCAATTTTTGGTGTGATGGGTGATTCACAAACAGCCAGCGATGGCTCAATTACTTTTTGAATGGAAAGGTTCACAATAGTTTCTCCCACCAACTCCACTTCATCAATATAAATATTATTGCCGTATCCATTTCTGCTTACAAAAGCAAACCGAAAAGAATTTGAACCAAGGAAGTCATTGAGGGGTATAGATTTTATTTGCCAATCGCCTTCCGATGGAATAAAATAATTGGATGATGATGCTGTTGTGCCCAGGTCTGCCCCCTCTTCGAAAAAAACCCGCGTGGCATTGGCCAGGTCATCCGAACAACCGGTGAAAGCATACACCGCGAGGGCATCGCCATCATAACTGGAGGCATGGGCATGGGCTAATTTAAATTTTAAAAGCAGGCCTGTTGCCGATGATACATCAAAAACCGGAGAAACGATTTTATCCAGCGCCCCTTCAATTTCATAATTATAATTCTCGATAAGAATGGCGTTTCCGCCAGAGCCCAGCGATGTTTGATTCCAGGTTCTCAATCCATCCGGATTAACCACATTCCAATCTGATAAAGTGGACTCAAAAGTTTCGAGGTAAGGCGTGCTGGCCTGGGCTGCCGTTTGAGTGGCGACTGAAAATATATTGTTGCCTGCATTCTCATCGTCCACACCATTCACGTTCAATATTTTGAATTGATAAACTTTTGAATCTATTGGCGATGAACTGTAGCCATTAA
The DNA here is from genome assembly GCA_043767095.1 of Bacteroidota bacterium. Classification (GTDB taxonomy): domain Bacteria; phylum Bacteroidota; class Bacteroidia; order Cytophagales; family Cyclobacteriaceae; genus ELB16-189. Next base: position 1,010 of record JAYUHI010000517.1, on the reverse strand, counting down.
ATGTTATATCAGTTTGTTGTAAATATCCAAGCGACAACCCAACAACTGACTTTGTTTGGAAAACGCTGCCATTAATAATTTTCAGTTCAATGTTTGCTTGTGTCACTGTTGTGGTTCCAAAATTCCGGATGGTAATAGTGGGTGTGTGAGTTCCACCGCATTCTAAAGTAGTGGGCGTTTGCACTGAAAGTATGCCCAGGTCTAAGGAGAAAGTTCCAGGAGGCGAAGCGCCAGGGGAGGTAAGTAAACTTACCCTTCTCGGACTGGCGTTCAACACGGCAATCATTCGATTAACCTGGCCTACCGTAAAAATATTCATGCACCGGTCATCAGTATAGTCAAGATAGTTTTGAAACATTTTGGCAGCCTTTGTTTCAGGAGGATCATTAGGATCAGGGGTTGGACATTCAGGTGCGGGGTGAGGAGGGCAGTTTAGAGTGGACCCATTTTGTGGTGGCGTATCGTTAACATAATCCGTTGCGCTACACGAGGTGTTGTCTCCCCAAATATGTCGCAGCCCAAAGAAATGTCCCACCTCATGGGTAAGCGTTCTGCCTTTGTTATATTGTGTTTCCAAATTAAATGCTCCATCATCAATGGAACCAAAGGCGCGGTAGTGAACGATGATTCCATCGGTCAGCCGGTCTTGCGGGGAATCCTCAATTCCAAGCTGATTAGAAACCGGAAATTGAGTGTATCCCAAATATTCAGGAAAATTAGTGACCCAGATATTGAAATACTGTTCTGCCGGCCAATAGCTTTTACCTTTTAGTTCAGCATCTTCATATAATTGCCATTCAGGTTTTCCACCATTCACCCGAACAATTCCGTTGGTATCATTGCCGAACGGATCTTGTTTAGCTAAAACAAATTCAATACTCATCGACCCGGCAACGGGTTGAAACACTGCCGGAGTTTGCGAAGCATCTGCATTCAAGCGCTGGAAATCATTGTTCAATACTTTGATTTGTGAATTCACCTGGGCATCAGAAATATTAATTCCTGTCCCT
>JAYUHI010000516.1:0-7166 GCA_043767095.1 Bacteroidota bacterium | reverse complement strand
CCGCACTCCTTGCCCCTAAAGGGGGCCACCCCCATTCCGAAATTAATTAGGGTGGGCTCCCTCTGCGCGTGGCTCCCTTTAGGGATTAAGGGTGAGCGCTGGAGTTTAATGTTGCAGTCGTGATTTAGTTTTGGATTGAGCTCAATCTTCAAAAGAAAAGCCCCTCCCGCACTCCTTGCCCCTAAAGGGGGCCAACGCTCCGTTTCCGAAAATTAATTAGGTGCGCGGCTCCCTTTAGGGATTAAGGGTGCGCGCAGGAGTTTAATGGTGCAGGCAGTGACTTACTTTTGCAGAAGTGAATTATTTTTGGATTGAGCGTGGCTCCCTTTAGGGATTAAGGGTGCGCGCAGGTGAGTTTAATGGTGCGCGCAGTCGTGATTTTGTTTTGGATTGCACCTAGGCTCCTTTATGGATTTAAAAGTGGGTGGTGGTCATAGAACAAATATTGTAAACCATTGTTTAAGTTTGCTCAAGATGGATAAACGACATATGTTTTATGGATCTACCGGGGGTGTTTTTGAAAACGCACGTCTGCTTCGAAACAATGAGACTCCGGCAGAGAAATTATTGTGGACAAGATTAAATAAGAATCAACTGAATGGCTTTCGATTCAAAAGACAACACCCAATAGCAGGTTATATAGCTGATTTTTATTGCCATAAACTTAAGTTGGTTATTGAAGTTGATGAGCCATATCATAACCAAATGGAACAAAAGCTTAAGGATGATAACCGCAATAAAGTAATGAGTGAATTCGGATTAAAAGTTTTACGCTTTTCGGAAGCGGATATTTTAAACAGTTTAGAAAAGGTGCTTAATGAGATTAAGAGTTGTATTAATTCTAATCCCTTTAAACTCCCATAAACCGCTATACTGAGAATCAGCTATCATTTCGTTTTAGAAACTAGTTTCACCAGTGCTGTATCAATCTTTCTTAAAACCGATTCTCGATAAATTTATGGGATTGCTGTTATTACTGATTACATCACCCATTTTTGTCATTTCCATAATCTTATTGGCTGTCTTCAACAAAGGCAAGGTCTGGTTTATTCAGGATCGGCCAGGACTAAACGAAAAGAATTTCAAGGTCATTAAATTCAAAACCATGACGGATGAACGGGATGAAACCGGTAACTTGCTTCCCGATCAGGCAAGGTTAACATCAATTGGAAAATTTATTCGAAAAACATCCCTCGATGAATTGCCGCAGCTGATCAACATATTAAAAGGAGACATGTCCTTCGTTGGGCCGAGGCCATTGTTGGTTGAATATTTACCTTTATATAGTAAGCATCAACGGCAACGGCATTTGGTAAAACCAGGTATTACAGGTTGGGCACAAGTGAATGGACGCAACACCATTTCCTGGGAAGCCCGGTTCGAATACGATGTTTGGTACGTTCAACATGTTTCGTTCTGGTTAGACCTAAAAATCTTAATTTTGACCTTTCTAAAAGTGATCAAAGCGGAAGGCATCAGCAGCGGCACGTCTGTAACTATGGAAAAATTCGGTGGCAACAAGTAACTTCATTTTAATCGGTGGCGGAGAGCATGCGCGAGTTGTGCTGGATATTCTTTTGTCGCAAAAAATAAATGTTCATGCCTTATTTGATCCGAAATATTCCGGGAAACTTTTCGGTGTTGATCAATTGGGGGCCTATGACCCAAAGAGTTTTAATGAAAGCCTGGCTATCGTGGCCATCGGAAATAATTTGACAAGAAAAAAAGTGTCTGAAACGGTCAGCCATGCTTTCGGGCAAGTCGCGCATGAATCCGTTTTACTTTCACCATTTGCTTCGGTGGGTATAGGTTCCGTAATTTTTCATGGGGCCATCGTTCAGGCCAACACAATAATTGGTGAACATGTTATTGTTAACACGGGAGCTAAAATTGACCACGATTGTACAATAGAAGATTTTGCCCATGTTGCGCCTGGGGCGATCTTGTGTGGAACGGTTAAGGTTGGTGAGGGTACGCTGATAGGAGCAGGCGCCACGGTAATTCCGGGAATCAAAATTGGCAAGTGGGCAGTGATCGGAGCAGGGTCTGTTGTTACGAAATCTGTTCCGGATTACGCAGTGGTTGTGGGCGTGCCGGCTAAAGTATTACGTTTTCATGATCAGGGTGATGACTAAAAAACTGGTTATATATGGTGCAGGTGGTTTTGGACGTGAGGTGAAGTCTATGCTGCCATACCTTGCCGAGGAGTATGAATTACTGGGCTTTTTGGATGATGGGTTGGAAGTTGAAGTGGAAGTGGATGGCACCAGGGTTTTGGGTGGATCAGATTGGATTAAGGATTTTTCAAGTGAAATTTATGTTGTGATTGCCATTGGCAATCCTCGAATAAAATCCACCGTTTGCAAACAATTGCAAAAATATGCTCAGATAAAATTCCCGACCATGATCCACTCACGAGCTCACCTTCAAGATGAGAAGCATATATCCATTGGCGAAGGCTCAGTCATTGGTGCGGGAAGTGTTCTTACAACGGGTATAACCTTGGGAAAACATGTTTTGATAAACCTGAATGTTACGATTGGTCACGACAGTGTTATTGGAAATTTCAGTTCCATTATGCCTGGTGTAAATTTATCTGGAAATGTTTCGATAGGGAGTGAGGTGATGATTGGCAGCGGGGCTAACGTGATCAACAAAATTAAGATTGGAGATTTTTCAAACATCGGTGCTGGTTCGGTTGTCAATCATGATATCCCGGCAGCCTCAACGGCTGCGGGGGTTCCGGCCCGCGTGATCAAATAAATATGGCCTTGTTAAACCTGAAAGAATTCAAGCCTACCATTCTCTTCCTGCTGAAGTTTGTGGCGCTTTACATCGTGTTGAATGTGTTGTATGGTCTCTATGTGAAGAACGATTATCCTCACCCCGATTCGGCCACCATTTCAGTAACGAAACAAACTGTAGCCATACTGAATGCCGCAGGATGGGAAACCACCACAAACAACCATCCGAAAAAACCAACCACGTCCATTGTGTATCAGAATAATGGAATCGTTTCGGTATATGAAGGATGCAACGGGATAAACGTGGCCATAATTTTTCTATGCTTTCTCTTTGCCTTCGGCCCAATCAATAAAAAGCTTTCCTGGTTTGCCCCGGTGGGAATTCTAATCATACACATTGCGAACCTCGGCCGCATATTAGGATTGTTTTGGGTAGTGATTTATTTGCCTGATGCGGTGTACATCACGCATAAATATTTATTCACGGCTTTCATCTATGCCGTGGTGTTTGGACTGTGGCTGGTTTGGCTTCGGATGAACTTCGCGAAGAAATCATGAGCAGTATTCAGTTGAGATGGTTAGTTGGATTAGCCTGTTTAGTCGGGTTAGTAATATTTTTTCTCTTTCAAAAAATTAATATTGCTGCGTTGATGGAGATCGATGGCAAAACATCCGTTTTTATTTTTAACAAGTCCTTCCGGTTTGTACTGAACGATGTACTAATGATCGGAGTGATTTATGCCCTCTTTGGCCAAAGGCGGTTTGTTTACTTCGCCATAGCTGTTCAGATTTTTGGAGTACTGTTTTTGTTGTTACCATACTTTATCTTAAAATTATATTTTCACGCCAGCAATGGTCCGCTGATTTCGTTTCTCCATCGTTTGGTGTTAAACCCCACTTTAATGATTTTATTAATACCGGCTTTCTGGCTCCAATCCAGAAACCAAAATTTTAAAACTTGATGCAACGAGAGAGAATTTGGCTGTCGCCCCCGCACATGGGCGGAGAGGAATTAAAATATGTTCAGGAGGCATTTGACTCCAACTGGATATCGCCAATGGGTCCTCACCTCAACGAATTTGAAAATGTACTGGCGAAATATGTGGGGGTTGAACATTGCGCAGCATTAAGTTCAGGCACGGCTGCCATTCACCTGGCGCTAATTATTTTTGACGTAAAACGCGAGGATGAAGTAATTTGTCAGTCGTTCACGTTTAGTGGGTCGTGCAACCCAATTGCTTATCTGGGAGCGAAGCCGGTGTTTGTCGATTCGGAAGAAGAAACCTGGAACATGGATCCGGATTTATTGAAGACCTGTATTGAAGACCGAATATCCAAGACGGGGAAAAAACCGAAAGCGATAATCGTAGTTCATCTGTATGGTATGCCAGCCAAAATGAATGAGATCATGGCGATCAGCAAGCAGTACGAAATTCCGGTGATCGAAGATGCAGCCGAAGCATTAGGATCAGAATACTTCAGTAAGAAAGCCGGATCAATCGGAGATGTTGGCGTGTTCTCCTTCAACGGAAATAAAATTATCACTACTTCAGGCGGTGGGGCGTTGCTTTCCAATAATGAAGAATGGATTAAGAAAGCACGATATCTCGCCACCCAGGCCAGGGAGTTACTTCCGCATTATGAGCATAAAGAGATCGGCTACAATTACCGGCTCAGCAATGTTTGCGCAGCAATCGGATTAGGACAAATGAATGTTCTGCAAGACCGTGTTTCTAAGAAGCGCGAAATCTTTTCGTATTACCATAGTAGGTTAGGTGAAGTCCATGGACTAACTTTTCTTAAGGAACCTAAGGGATTTTTGTCCAACCGTTGGCTCACGACAATACTCATTCAGAACGACAGAATAACCCGAGAAACAATCAGGCTTGCCTTAGAGACAGAAAACATTGAAAGCCGCCCACTCTGGAAGCCTATGCACCTTCAGCCGGTGTTCGCTGGCTGCGCGTTTTATGGTTCATGGGTATCTGAAAAGTTATTCGGTCAGGGACTATGTCTTCCTTCCGGCACAAAAGCCTATTTGGCCGAAAAGGACTTGATTATCAATAGAATCCTGAATATTTTTAAGTGAGTTTAAGTATTTTTGCGGTTACGACCAGAGTCTTTGGTGAATGTAAATCTTTAACAAAGCTTATTTTTCCTTTTGTTAACCCGAAATCCATGAGAAGTGCAGGTAGGTTGGTTTTATTCTTCATAGCCACGTTGAGTGGATTGAGCGTTTTTGGTCAAGTCAGCACTGCACAAGCTGGTCCCTGGCATCTCCCTTCAACATGGGTCGGCCTTTCAGTACCCAATTCAACATTTGGTTCTATTACTGTGAACCATGCCGTTACAGTTGATGCACCCACTTACGGAACAGGTACTCCTCTGCAGGTAGATCAATTAACAGTTGGGGCTACGGGTAGCCTTACCATAAACTCAGGGGCAGCGATTCAAATTATGAATCAGCCTTCGTCCACCGATTTAACGGTAAATGCCACAGGCGTCTTTACTGCAATGTCAGGCTCAGAATTTCTTATTGCAAGCGGAGCCTCGTTTAGTACAACTTCTGGCAACACCGTTTTTCAATCAGGCTCTTTGATCAGAACGGCCTCTGCTAACTTGCCTCTGGCTACCGGTTTAGATGGAATTGATATTTATATCGAAGGGGTAACCGGAGCCAACCTTACCCTGGCAGGCAGCTGGAGCCAAGTCGGGGCCAATACAAACCTGCACGTGAACTGCCCGGCCTTGGGGAATTTTCAGATAAGGTTTGCCGGTATTATTTCATCGCTGAAGAGTCTTAATGTGATTTCAACCAATGGCAGTTCTGGTGGCAGCGTTGCTTTGGTCACTTCAGGAACCAGCACTTTATCGGTCGGCTCAGGCGGAGTTACTGTTTCAGGTGATAGCAGGCTTTTTCTGGCAACAACAGGAACATCCACTTTAAACTTAACTGGAGATTTTACTTTTAGTTCAACAAGCTCAAGCGCAAACTATTCTCAATGCGCAACCTCTGGAACAGGCACAATCAATTTTAATGGTGGCGATTTTATTATGACAAGTGGATTTTGGAGAATGGCGGCCAGTGGTAATGATGGGGATGGATATTTTAATTTTAATAATTCTACTTCAGATATGCTTGTTACAGGGGGTGTTATCAGTGAAATTGGAAACCTCACCGCACAGGGTACAGTTTCTTTTCTGGCAGCTTCGGGAAACCAAACTCTGAATTGGCCTGTTGCATCCGTAGGAACAGGAACTTTGAACCTGATTGTTAATAAGGCCTCCGGCAATGTTAACCTGACCGATGACTTTACCATAGGCGGGTTTACTTTAACCAGTGGAAATTTAGTTACGAATGGAAATGACCTTACCCTTACTGGAAATGTGAGCATGCCCAGCGGGCAGATAGGCGCAACTACCGGAACGTCTTTTACCATAAGTGGCGCTGGAACATTGCCCTTTTCAATACCATTTGTTGCCAGTTCTATTTTGTCGAACCTTACTTTAAACAGAACGGGGGCCCTATTAGCCATGACTAATGTTTCTATTTCCGATGGCGGATTAATCACTATAACAGCAGGGAGTCTAATCACAGCTATAACTCCCTTGGGAGTTTATGATGTGCTGTACAATAACACAGCTGCCCTAACCACGGGAAGTGAAATTCCAGTTTCCAGTTCTGTTTTGAGAAACTTAACCCATGCGGGTACAGCAACCGTCAACTTAGCTTCAACAGCAACCATCAATGGAAACCTTACAATTAACACAAACACATTGGCTGCATCTACCAATAATGTAAGTTTAGTTGGTGATTTTACAAACAATGGCGCCTTTACCCAATCGGCTGGCACCACTTTTACATTTTTAACCCGATCACCTTCCAATGTTCATTCATTAAGCGGAACAAGCAATTCAACATTTGGTGCCCTTATCATCAATGGTGACTTAACGGTTAGCAATTTGACTACAACTTTGCTGGGAAATCTTACGGTTCAAGCAAGCTCTTCTTTAAACGCTACCTCGGGCACTTTTGCTTTCAATGCAGTGATTGTCATTACTAACAATGGGAATTCCATTCAATTCAAAGCCATAAGTATTGGTACCGGTTTTTCAATGACCCCGCCCGCTAGCGGAACATTCTCTGTTGCGGGCAATTGGTCGGGAAATGGCACGTTCACACACAATGGCTCAACGGTTATCTTCAATGGAACAACCACCTTGTCTGGATCAGCTAAAACGTTTAACAATGTTACCGTTAGTTCAGGGGCTAGTTTATCTGGCACGATTGGTTGGACTATCTTATCTAATTTAATAAATGACGGCTCCATCAGTTTTACTGCCGGCACCTTGACCTGGAATTCGAATGGCACTTTTTCCGGAACCTCCAATGCATCTCTTTTCAATTTAACGGTTTCAAGT
>JAYUHI010000515.1:0-3035 GCA_043767095.1 Bacteroidota bacterium | reverse complement strand
GGGGCTTAGCCCGATAGTCGAAATTATTTCTAGCCCGTCCCGTGCAGAGTTGGTGGACCTTTACCGCGGGGCGTGGGTGTTCAACCTGTTCGAGCTTCAATATCAACTAAAGGCTTTTGAAATAACGAACCCAGCGTTTAGTATGATAACAGGAATATTTAATCTCCTTTTTATTTTGGCGTTGGTTTTAACGGAGCGGTTCTTAATCCTTCCCGAAGATGTCAGGCCTGCCTTTGCTGCCTGGGGCCCATTTGCAGTCTTTGTTTACCTGCTGATTTACCATTCGTTTGTGTTGGAAGCCCGCGACTTGTATGTAACTGCCTCCTCCATCAACACCGGTTTCTTTTTGCATTATGTGATTACTGTTTTGTTGCTCACCATTTGCGCGTTGTCTATCCGATCATTCAGGAAACTTCCGGAGTTTAATAAGAACTCTCATAATCTGTATTCCTGGTTTTTCGTAGGGTTCTTTGTTTTTCTGGCCAGCTATGAACTGGATCACGTGGTGGCGCTGGTTGCTTTCCGAGAGGGTAGTTCCCTTTCATACATCCTCGAACAAAATCATAAAATCGGATGGCCTATATTTTGGGGCGTTGGCGCCTTCATCATTATTTTTATCGGACTCAAACAAAAAATCCGTCATCTGCGAATTATATCGCTCGTGTTGTTCCTGATCACCTTGCTCAAACTTTTCCTGGTTGATATCAAAGGTATATCCGAAGGAGGAAAGATTGCCGCCTTCATTTCCCTCGGCATTTTACTGTTAATTATTTCGTTCATGTATCAGCGGCTCAAGAAATTGTTGCTGACGGATGATGCAAAAACATCAGCAACCGAATCAACTGAAAAAGTATGAGGCTGCTCCCCGGTGTTTTTACCTTTTCCGTTTTGTGGAGTTTCGGGCAAACCTTCACAGCAGAGGCGCCTGTTCCAAAAGTTAACAGCAAAGGATTCTACCGGATTTTACTGGACCCGGCCACATTGGTCTATGCCTCGCCCGATTTTGCCAACCTGAGAATAATTGACGACAAAAACCGGGAGGTGCCCTATTTGTTGCAAGAGGAAACGCCCATATTCTCAACCCCGCAATTCAAGGATTATAAAATAAAATCCAAATCGATAGAGGCCAACTGCTGCACCCGTTTAATCCTGGAAAATTCAACTCGCCAGCCGATCAGCAATATCTCACTTATCATTAAAAATGCGGAGACCAGTAAATCAGCAACGTTGCTGGGCAGTGATGATCAAAAAATCTGGTATGCCCTGAAAGAAAAATTTTTCCTCGATGCCATCAACAGTCAAAGCCAAACCTTCGAAATAAGGATTTTGAATTTTCCTCTTTCGAACTATGCATTCCTGCAACTCAACATCAATGATTCCACCAGTGCACCACTCAACATCCTTCGTGCGGGGTATTACGAAACGCAAACCACAACCGGCATTTATGCCAGCGTTCCCTCGTTGATATTTTCGGTGGCTGATAGTGTAAAACAAAAACAGACCGTGCTTTCAATGAAATTCGATACCGCCCGTGTGGTGGACAAGCTGGAACTTTCCATCACGGGTCAAACGTATTATCAACGCCTGGCAACTCTATATCATCGTGAGACCCGGAAAAATAGAAAGGGCAAAACAGAAACGTATAACCGGTTTATTCAAAGTGTCGAACTCACCTCCACCCATTCGGCAACCATTATATTGGATGGAGAAAAAGTTGAACACCTGATACTGGTGGTGGAGAATAACGATAATCCACCCCTTCAATTCAACAGCGTGGAAGCCTGGCAACTCAACCGGTACCTAACAGCCTTTCTCGAAAATGACAAAGAGTATTGGTTAAAATTCGGGGATGATGAAATGGACAGACCCGTGTACGATCTGACTTTTTTTAAAGATAGCATTCCCAGTCAGCCAACTGTCTTGAAAATTGGAATGATCAAGCAAACTGGCCCTAAAACAAAAAATCCTAAGCCGTCAAATTTTTTCACCAGCAATCTATTCATTTGGAGTGCCATTATTGGTGTAGCCATTGTTTTGTCTTTTATGACGTACAGGATGATTCAGGAAAAAGGAACGGGCTCCATCAAATGAATAACTGATCGCTCTAAAAGGAAATGAAAAACCTGTACTCCAAATTACCCAAACCCGGAGGCAAGGAAGTTTATGGGTACACTGCGCTAACATTCATTATTTTTCTGTTCGTTCACTCCTGCCATTTCACAACCAATGGATTTGGCACATCGCGGTCGCGTAGCTATTGGAATGATTATGACGGCCTCATGAGCTACACTGAAATACCGGCCCGAATAAAAGTGAAGGAAATTATTGAGAATCCTGATGAGAAATATTCCTGGGAAGTGCTACAGTTTGGATGCAAGCTGGATACACACCAGGAATTGATTACCGAAATTGAAGCCTCGGCCATTCCTAAAGAAGATATTCAGACCATCTTTTACAAGCCTGATGCTTTCGATGGATTAGCCTTAAAGCCAAACACCACCTATTGGGTACGGCTTGATATCCGGGCTAACTATTATTCCTTCCTCTTCAAACGTCAATATGGGTTTGGCATTTATACCTGGCAGGAATTGAATGATGAAGAAAATGGCCCTGCTATAAAACCGTATCCGGGCTGGAAGGAAAAATTTACTGCTTATGCCGTTGCCTGCTGGCTGCAGGTTGGTCTGCTTTTTCCTGGTATTTTTTTTGTGCAAGATGCGCAGAAAGGATCTCGATCGGTTAAAAATTTTGCAGCCTGGCTATCGGCTATTTTCACAATCGCCACCGGGTGGATAGTCTATGTAGATCAGCCCTTCTTCAATGATTCGTCAGACTACTGGTTACCGGGAATAACGTTGGCCATAAGCCTGGGAATGATTTTGTTCTCTTTTATTTCTTTTCAAAGGCCGGATGAGCCGGAAGCTTTGTAGAGTCGTGGGGCTGACTAAAAGGTGGAATCAGGTGTCAGCCTGAGCCTGTCGAAGGCTAATTTAAACCCAGAGAGAGGTTTCGACAAGCTCAACCTGACAAGCAAA
>JAYUHI010000514.1:0-7168 GCA_043767095.1 Bacteroidota bacterium | reverse complement strand
CAGCGAAAGCTTTTATCGAATGAAGAATGAATCCGGAACAAGGTGTCTGAATCCTTATTGAGATCAAGGTTGATGGCTTCCACAGAGGGGAAACTTTTTTTGAATGTCACGTTGTACTCCACTTTGTCATTCTCTTTATCATCTCCTGATTTTACTTTCTCAAGATCACTCACCCAACCGTTGTCCTCGCTTACACCGAAAATATTTTGGTGCATTTTCAAAGAATCAATTTTTTCCAATACAATAGTTTTGTCCAGTGAGCCATCTTCATGCACTTTGGTTTCCATGCGAATCGGATTAAATTCACAGCTCCATAAAATCATGGAGAAGGAGAATCCTGCTAAAGCAATATTTCTTGTTTTCATATTTTAGAAATTGAGGTTTTTTACTTTTTCTCGCAGGCAGGCCAAATCGATTTTTCGTTTCAACCGACTGGTGCAATCGGCCAGTACCGAGCGTTTCCTTTCTTTTCGCGCGTTAAGATTCTTTTGCAAATCCTGACTCCGAACAATTACTCCCTGCAGACCTGCCTTGCCGGCAGGCAGGTTGGCAATCGGGCTTTTAACAGGGTTTGGTTCGTTCAACGGATTGCCCGTTTCAATAAAAAACAACAGCAGTAAACAAATGGACACACCGGCCAGGGCATAACGGGTGGCGGCCACATCAAAAAAGCCTGGGAGGAAAGAAAAGCCGCGCTTGGCTGGTTGGGGTTTAGAAATAACACCCGACATTATTTTATTCGTTAACCATTCCGGGTTGGAATGCGCTTGTGCCACCCGTGAGGCTTTCAACACAAGGCTGTTCACTCTCATCACCTCCTCGAACAATTTCCGGCATGCGCTGCACGATTGCAGATGCACCTCCATCCTTTGTTTTTCACTATCGCTCAACTCGCGATAGGTGTAAATTGCTTCTTCGCATTCCTTACATTTCATAGTGCTGAAGTTTTATAGTATTTCATTAAACTCTCTTTTATACTCAATCGCGCATAGTACAAATTACTTTTCAGGTTGCCGGCACTTATTCCCAGCATGTCACAAACTTCATTCACGTCCAGCATTTCCAAATCACGCAGGATAAAGGCTGCCCGTTGTTTGGGATTCAACCGTTCTGCCATTTTGATTATAATTGAATGCAGTTCGGAAGCATCAAGCTCACTTTCGTGATGGCTGGAATCAATTACAGGTAAACTTTCATCCAACATAGTTCGGCTCTTTTCATTTTTCTTTCTGGCTGACTTCAGGAAGTCCAGGCTCAGGTTAGTCACCATCTTGCCCAACCACGTTTTCAGTTTGTATTCAGGGTTGTATCGGTTTAAATTTTTCCACAACCTGATAAAGCACTCCTGTGTCAGGTCTTCGGCCTCAGCCTCATCACCTGAAAAGCGGAAGGCAATCGAATAAACAAACCCCTGAAAGGATTCCACCAAAACCCGGAAGGCCTGTTGGTCTCCAGCTTTTGCCTTTTCGATGGTTTCCAGCTCAGTGAGGATAGGCATCCTGAAATTTAATACTAATACGAGGGAAGTGGGGGGCGGTCAAATGAGAAGCTAAATAATATGCCTAATGATTTCGAACTAGTGAATATGGATAACCAATCCAATTATTATCGGGATTCCAAACAGGTATTCGGAGTATTGACTTGCGACAATAAAAATTCAGTTTCTGGATTAATAGAAAAAAATGAAGGAACGGCATGATTAAAACCTTCTTACTATCTAAAAAACCCCTCCTTGATGCATCCCCTAAGGGAAACCCTTAGAAATTTCTCTTTTCCTGATTTTTTTAAAACCCGTCTTTATACCGATTTATTACCCAGGCTATTCCCACAGTTTTGTACGGTAATACAAAAGCAGAACAGCTATATAAAAATTGAAGCCAAAATTAAAAAGGCAAACACTACCTAAACGAGTTCATTCCATTTAAAAATGAAAAGAATATGAAACAAAATAAATTAAACATACTGCTGGTTGAAGATGACAAAATAAACCAGATGATAGCCTGCACTTATCTCCGCAAATGGGGCATGGATGTAACGATTGCGCAAAACGGCAAGGAGGCATTGGTGCATATCCTGGACAAAAACTTTCAACTTTTGTTGATGGATATCCAGATGCCTGTGATGGATGGCTTCGAAACCACGACCATCATCCGGGCTATCGATGAACATTATTTTAAGACGGTTCCGATAATAGGATTGAGTGCCGGCTTATTAACCGTGAAGAAGGAGGCCATTCAGCACGGCATGAGTGATCTCATCTTTAAACCCTTCGAACCTGAAGAGTTGAAAAACAAGATAATGGATCTCACCAAGACTTCTCTTGAACCAAGGCCTCTGTTAATGGATTTTGATAGTTATACCGATGGAGACCCCAATTTTAAAATTGAACTAATATCGCTGTTAATCGGCAACCTGCGCGAGTTGCAGCGGTCTCTTTTCAACGCGGCTGCTCAGAAAGGTTTTGACTTCTTCCTTTATACGTGCCATAAAGTGAAGTCAACGGTATGTATGTTGCAGGATAAAGAATTGGAACACGCGATAGAGGATTTGAAAGCGCTGGTCATGAGTGGCCATGGAAAAGTGAAAACTCTGTATAATTCAAAACTCTCACAGTTTAACAGGCTATGCGATCATGTTATCGAAAGCCTGAAATCGGAGTCTAACAAATTGATGAAAATATGAAATATAGGTGCGGGCACCGTTTCATCATCTCATAATTTTAAAAGGCGCCTTACCAGTTGGGATACTTCATTCGGTTTTGCCGGTTTTCTCATAAATTCATTAACGCCTTTCCTTTTTGCCATCGCAATAACTTCTTCCTCAACATCAGAAGAAAACATGATGATGGGAATATTTTTCGTTTGTTCTACACGGATTAAATCGATTATCTCTTCACCATTATGGTAGGGCATGTGTATATCGGTCATAACCAGGTCGAAATCCTGTTCGCGCAAAAGTTGCATGGCCTGGTAGCCGTCACGGGCCAGTGTGACTTCGCCAAGGTTGTCTTCAGCCAGCCTGAAACGCATCGTGTTTAGTACCATTTCATCATCATCACAAATAAGTATTTTCATAATTAAGATTTTGGCCGCCACTAATTATTCTCGGCAGCAGCGCAGGCTGACATTTATTTGATGGTGAATTTAAGAAAGTTTGAGGGTACCGCAAGCGAAATGCATGAGGAAAGCCTATAAAAAGATTGATGACTTGATCATGAAGCTGAATTGGATTTCCGCAAATGAGTTTTCTGATTTTAACTCAACACCCTTGGTTTTTCTAAAGCTGTCAGATATTCGGGGTTCATCAATGTTTTAGCACAGGCAGCTGCATGTGGCAGCTCATAGCGAAAGAAAAACTTCATGGTGTGAACCTTGCCTTCGTAGAACTCCTGGGTTTGGTTTTGGAAATTTCCCGATTGCAATTGGGTGTAAGCCACAGTGGCCATCTTCAACCATTGCCACGCTATTACTACATAACTGAGTTGCTCCATGAAAACAGAAGCATCCGACAAATAACGATCGATGTCACCCTGCCGGGCGAACTGGTTGAGGTGATCAAGAACCTGATGGATCCGGTTCAACTCTTCCTTCAATTCATGTGCATATGATTTCAATGCATTGTAGATGGAAGCTTTTTCAATAACTTCTGAAATAGAATCCATCAACAACTTCAGCGCTTTTCCTTTTTCCATCGTCACTTTCCTTCCCAATAAATCCAGCGACTGGATGCCGGTGGTGCCTTCGTACAGCGACATGATTTTTAAATCGCGGTAATGTTGTTGCACAGGGAAATCGGTAGTGAACCCGTAGCCGCCCAAAACCTGAATGGCTAAGGCTGCCGAGCGACTGCCTTGCTCAGAAGGATACGTTTTTACAATGGGCGTGAGCAGTTCGAGCAGGAGCCAACAATTATGTTTCACTTCTCCACTGGCCGCGTGGGCAAAATCTGAAAGCCGGTTGCATTCCATCACCAACGACAGCGCGCCTTCGGCAATGGCCTTTTGAGTGAGCAGCATGCGCTGCACATCGGGGTGGTTGATGATGAGTGTGGGTGGGTTGGCTGGATTTTTCTCGCTGGGCAGCCTGCCTTGAGGCCGTTCTCTGGCATACTCAAGGGAGGCTTGATAGGCGGCCATCGCCACCGAAGCAGCATCTAACCCCACACCGATGCGCGCCTCGTTCATCATTTGAAACATATAGGCCAGGCCTTTGTGCGGTGCGCCCACCAGCCAGCCTTTGCAGTTTTCACTTTCACCAAAAACCAGATGGGTGGTGCAATAGCCACGCTGCCCCATCTTTTGAAAATCACCCGCACAGAAAACATCGTTGGGTGAATGAGCGCCATCTTTTTCCGGCCAATATTTTGGAATGATGAAAAGTGAAATTCCCTTTACTCCCGCAGGTGCGCCTTCAATCCGCGCCAGCGTGAGATGAATAAAATTTTCGCATGCTTCGTGTTGGCCGCCTGAAATAAAAATCTTTTGTCCTTTGATTTTATATATACCATCGCTCACGGGGCTTGCGCTTGTGGTGATGTCGGTGAGGGAACTGCCCGCTTGTGGTTCGGTTAGCGCCATAGTGCCTTGCCATTGGCCGGAAAATATTTTGGGGACGAACGTGTTGATTTGTTCCTCCGAGCCAAAGTTGGTGATGAGTGCCGCGGCCCCGGTGGACAAACTGGCGTAACCCTGGGTGCCATTATTGGCGGCCATGAAAATATGTTGGGCGGAATTATAAATCATGATGGGCAGTTGCATGCCTCCATGTTCCATTTTTGCCGAGGCGCCAATCCAGCCTTGCTCTGCTACTTGTTGGATTATGATCTTCAATTGCGGATGGGTTTTTACAACACCGTTACCAACGTAGTGGGCTGGCTGTTCATCCATTTCCCTGAAGTAGGGAGCCATGTCGCGATCCGCTAATTTTTTAGCCGACTCCACCATTGTCCATGAGTCTTCCCAATTGAGGTGGGAAAAATGAGGCAATGAAAAAACTTCATTCACGTTATGAACTTCCTGAAGGAGGAACTTCGTGTGTTCCATGCTGGTGTATTTCATTGCTAACAAGTTTTGTTTATTATCTTTAGAAGTAGGCAGTCCCGATGCTTCGGGACTGCCTACTTCTTATCTTGCAGCCCCACCATCAATTGTCAAACAAATTCCTGTAACAAAGGAGGCTTCGTCCGAAGCGAGATAAAGGTAACCATTGGCAATATCATCAGGCACACCCCACATGGCAAGCGGTATGTGAGCGAGACTTTGCTTTCGTACCTCTTCGGGCATGGCATCGGTCATGGCGGTTTGAATGAAGCCTGGTGCAATGCAATTGGCGGTGATGCCAAAACGGCCTAACTCTAATGCCCATACTTTGGTCATGCCAATGATGGCGGATTTGGTGGCAACATAATTGGTTTGCCCATAGTTGCCGCGGATGGCCACATTGGAAGATGCCGAAACAATACGGCCATAATTTTGCTCTTTCATAATGGGGGCAACGGCCTGGGTGCAATTGAAGACTCCCGTTAGGTTCACTGAAATCACATCATCCCACTCTTGCTTCGACATTTTTAATAACGTTCGGTCTTTCGTGATGCCAGCGTTGTTGATGAGAATGTCGATCCGGCCAAAATGCTTGTGTGCTGCCTCAACGGCTTTTTGCACTTCCTCCTGGTTGGTAACTGAAATTTTAGTGAAGGTGGCTTCATGTCCGTCTTTTTTTAATTGATCGACAACTTCATTTCCCTTATCGGATAGGTCCCATAGAATAATTTTGGCTCCTTCTTTGGCGAAACGTTGTGCTGTGGCCAGGCCAATTCCGTTGGCGCCACCGGTGATTAATGCAACTTTATCTTTTAGTCTCATATCATTATAGCTTTACATTGTTAGGTTAACTACTTGTTTCCGGAAATTTTCACCACCCCATCCATAACCAAAGGAAACCGGGTGAAGATTTGGGCATCGTGACCGGGGATGATCAGCTTGATATCGGAGGCCAGAGTTTTCATTCGCTTCATCTGGTTAATGTAGCCTGTAGAATCAAACGTCATAGAAGCAGCCAACAGGTTATCGAAGTTGTAATAAAACCAAATATTATCGGAGGCAATAATAATTTTTTCCTTTCCTGTTGTCACTTGCACGTATTGTGATTCATAGGTATGTTTTGAGCCGACAAATACCCGGATGCCCGGTATGATTTCCAGGTTGTCACCTTTAATGAGATTGAGGCGTCCTTTCAAATTGATGTTTAATATTTTCTGAGCATCACCTTTGTCAAAACCGGAAGTCTGCACCCCCTTCTGCCAAACCTTACCAACAAAATAATTATAGTCTTCCTCCTGTATCCACACGGTTGCTTTTGGGAAAAGCCCGACACCACCAATATGATCCCAATGCGGGTGACTGATGATCACATCTGTTATTTCCTCAGGCTTGATTTTCATTTTTTGCACGGCCACATCAGGGCGCACATAGCCATTCTTGTTCACTCTCAAAGCTGAATCGGAAAGTGTATAGCCAGCATCGACCAGGATATTTTTGCCGTTGCCTTTTATCAACCAAACCATAAAACACATTCTTATACTGTCGGGTTTTTTCCGGGTTGTTATCCAACTGGCCTTTACGGTTTGAATTTTGGTGAAGGCAATAGCATAGACTTCATACGTTGGCGTGCCTTGTGCAAGTCCAATCGAAGGAAGCACACACCAGGCAATTGAAAGAGCTAGTGTGATGATCGAAGTTTTGATTTTGAAGAAAAGTAACATGACGTTTAGGTTTTAATCTTATCTCCTAATGACTGGAATAGTTTATCAGTTTGGCTGTAAAAACGTATGCGTCTAAGGTACAAACAGCTTTGTCCCAAGTTGCTGACGAAATTTAAGAACACGCACTGTAACAATCTACAATACAGCATATGTTTTATAGTTTTTGCTTGCGGTAGTGCTTCTTTCGCAAGTATATTAGTCCGATATTTTTACTATGGATCACCTGATATGTCGAGTCATTTGATTTTGTCATCATGAATGTTCTCATTTCAGGATCAGGTCCTTTAAAATAATAATCGACAGTTACCGTATCTATACATGCCGACCTAAAAAATACAGCATAATCTATGTATTGTTTCATTTGGCTTGCCCCACTCTGTCATTTGTTTTTTGACAACCAACTCTAACT
>JAYUHI010000513.1:0-3047 GCA_043767095.1 Bacteroidota bacterium | reverse complement strand
GGTTGGGCAACGAACTCTCGCTAAAATTTCTTCCAGGCCGGGCAAGACCCAAACCATGAACCACTTCGAGGTGAATGGTGCCTGGTATCTGGTTGACTTGCCAGGCTATGGTTTCGCATCCGTCTCGCAGGCAACGCGTGCCGCATGGAGCAAAATGATGGAAAATTATTTTTTGAAAAGAGAAAACCTTGCCTGTGTTTTTGTGCTGGTCGATTGCCGCATCGAACCACAACAATCCGATCTTGAATTCATCAACTGGCTGGGCGGAAACAATGTGCCGATGACTCTTGTCTTTACTAAGACTGACAAACTGAAAAACAATCAGCTTACCCAATCCATCCTGCGATTTAAAAAGGAGTTGCTGAAGGTTTGGGATGAGTTGCCCCCCTTCGTTCTGTCATCCATTAAAACTAAAAAAGGGAAAGTTGAGATACTTGGTGTGATTGAAGAGGCGATGAAGCGGTAGAGTGGTAAGTGGTCTGAGGTAAGTGGTGTGAGGTAAGGGAGGTTATCGGGATTACCGACTACCTCTTACCAATTACCTCTTACCAATTACCTCTCACCACTTACCAATTCAACTCTCCACAATCGCCTTCGCTGTAGCTTCCAGAATTTCGAAAGCACTTTCGGCCATTCGGTTCTCTGTGTCGAGGGTTGGGTTAACTTCAGAAATTTCCCAGCAGCAAATTTTTGGACTTCTGCCTAATGCTGCGTTTAAAGTTTTAGCCTCATCAACAGTTAGTCCGTTGGGCACGGGCGTTCCTGTTCCAGATGAAATGCGGCTGTCAATACTGTCCACATCAAATGAAACATAAATCAGATCGCAATGCTCCAAAGTTTGAAGGGCCTTCGCAGCAGCCGCCTCACCACCCAGTTTTTTTACTTCTTCGGTTTCAATATAGCCAATGCCGTATTTGTTCACTAAATAGTTTTCGGGCTTCTCCAAATCACGCACAGAAATAAAAACGATGTCTTCCGGGTAAATTTTTGCCCCACCCGTTCCCACATTCATCATTTGTTCCCAATATTCCAAAGTCTCACCGCGCGGGTCATTCACTTTGCATTCCAGGTTATCCAGGTCGCAGGCCATTGCCAGGGTCATGCCATGCATGTTGCCCGATGGCGTGGTGTATGGCGTATGGAAATCGGCATGGGCATCAATCCAGATTACACCCAATCTTTTTTTAGGATGCGCTTTCTTTATCCCAGCAATGGTGCCATAAGCGGTGCTGTGGTCGCCAGCGATAACGATTGGAAAAAAATCATCGAACAATTGTTCATACACTTCAAGGCAAACCCGCTCTTCCATGATCAACACCCCATCAATAAACTTGGCGTGGGCGTGCTCGGCACTGTTGAACAGCAGCTCGTTCACATTTTCCACCTCCACCGATTCGTATTTCCGGAAGAAATCGGATTTTGAATCAAGGCTGGCGATTTTTATAGCTTCAACGCCCAGGCTCGCCCCGCGTGTTCCCGCCCCGATTTCCGACTTTACCTCAATTATTTTTAGTTTCTTCATCGCTATTTAAGAGTATTGCAAACATGGCAAAATTAACACTTCTTTGCTCCCAATTTTAGTTAATAGTTAATGGTTAAAAGTTAATTGCGTTAGTTTGATTAAACCATTTCCTATAAATTAAACCAAACCATTAACGATTACCTAAACAATGAAGAGCTACCGCGACCTTGTAGAACAATCGTTCGAGTTTCCTCAGGAAGAATTTAAAGTGTGGGAACACGAACTGCTTTTCAATGATGTTCCGCTGATGGACATTATCAACAAGTATGGTACCCCCCTTAAGCTCACCTATTTGCCCCGCATTAGTGAGAATGTTCGGTTCGTTCAAGCTACTTTTCAAAGCGCCATGGAACGGTTTAAATACAATGCCAATTACACCTATTGTTATTGTTCCAAATCATCGCACTTCTCTTTTGTGATGGAAGAGGCGTTGCGCAATAATGTTCACATCGAAACATCATCATCGTTCGATATCCCGATAGTTCGCTCTTTGTTTGAAAAGGGAAGGATCAATAAAGACACTTACATTCTGTGCAATGGCTTCAAGATGCCATTATACACGCAATATATTTCCGAGTTACTGAATGATGGATTTACCAACTGCATTCCAATCCTTGATATGCTCAGCGAAATTGAGATTTATGAGAAAAATGTAAATCAGCCCTATCGCCTGGGCATCCGGGTAGCTTCCGATGAAGAACCTAAGTTTGAATTTTATACCAGCCGGTTGGGCATTCGCTATAGCGATATAGTGCCACTCTATAAGGATAAAATTGCCGGCAGCGAGAAAGCTTCTTTAAAGATGCTGCACTTCTTTATCAACACAGGCATTAAGGATTCGGCTTACTATTGGAGTGAACTGAGCCGCTTCATCTTTAAGTATTGCGAACTCAAAAAAATATGCGATACACTCGACTCTATTGATATCGGTGGAGGATTTCCGATTAAAACCTCGCTCACCTTCTCCTACGATTACAAGTATATGATTGAGCAAATCGTGGAGAACATCAAATGGATTTGCGATAAGAATAATGTTCCTGTACCCAACATTTTCACTGAGTTTGGAAGTTATACTGTTGGAGAGAGTGGTGCTGTGCTTTACTCAGTGGTTGACCAGAAACTGCAAAACGACAAAGAACTTTGGTATATGATCGATGGTTCCTTCATCACTCACCTTCCTGATGCGTGGGGATTGAACCAGAAATATATTTTGCTCGCCATTAATAAATGGGACGACAACTTCCACAAAGTAAACATTGGCGGCCTCACGTGCGACAGCATGGATTATTATAACAGCGAGGCCCACCGGGGTGAAGTGTTCTTGCCCATGATTACCGATCATGAAAAACTTTACATTGGGTTTTTTCATACAGGCGCCTACCAGGAATCATTGGGTGGTTATGGAGGTATTCAACATTGTTTAGTGCCTGCCCCTAAACATGTTTTGATCAATCGCAACGAAGACGGTGAGATAACTTCTACTCTTTTTGCTCCGGAGCAGACAAGCCAAAGTATGATGGAAGTG
>JAYUHI010000512.1:0-16979 GCA_043767095.1 Bacteroidota bacterium | reverse complement strand
GCGTGTTGCCGAAGCCATCAAACTCATGGGAGTAAAGCATGCCGTGATCACTTCCGTGAACCGCGATGAACTGAAAGACAGGGGCGCAGAGATCTGGTATCAAACTGTTGTAGAAACAAAAAAGGTAAGTCCGGAGACAACCATTGAAACCTTAATCCCCGACACCAAAGGAAATTGGGATGCGCTTTACAGAATGATTGATGGCGGCCAGGAAGTGGTGAGTCACAATATGGAAACGGTTGGGAGACTTTATCGAATGGTGCGCCCACAAGCCAAATACGAGCGAAGCCTTGAACAACTCAAACGCATCCGCGAAGCCGGCAAGCGTACTAAATCCGGCATCATGCTCGGCATTGGCGAAACCAAAGAAGAAGTTTTCAAAGCCATGGATGATTTGGTTGCCCATGGACTTTTGATTCTTACTCTCGGCCAATATTTACAGCCCACCAAACTTCACTTAGAAGTAGCCGAGTTCATCCATCCAGAAACCTTTGCCATGTACAAAGAAGAAGGCTTGAAGCGCGGCTTACGTTATGTAGAGTCTGGGCCGCTGGTGCGGTCTTCGTATCATGCGGAGAGACATGTGGGTGTGGAGATGGATTAACCTTTTTGTTTCCTCTCCTTACCTGTCAATGAAAAAATAAGCTTTGGCGTAATAGTTTAATTCCGGATTGGATTTGTCAATGACATAATCTTCCGGTTTTAGACGGATGCGGACAATCAGTTGGTGACTACCCCATTCAAAATCATTTAAATCAATAATGGAAATCAATCTTGAGATATTGCCAAAACCTAATACGGGCTCTTGTTGAATCATCCATTGCAAGTTCTTTATTTGAATACTGTCCACATAAATTTCATAAACACTTCCAATAAGTCCCATCATTTCTTTGGCCCTAATACCCGCAAATGATTTAATAGAAGTATCCTTTTTTGTTTTTTTTCCATTCCTCAAAAAGCTCATCCTCCAACCTGGGAATATGTGTGATCGAAAATTGTAAGGATTTTCCGGTGACAACATTTTCTTTCAGCGACAAGAAGGGCCATCCTTGCGGTGAATTTTGATCTGAAATGTTCTTAGATAGATTTGATGTCCCAGCCTCCAATAAAAGGGAGATAAAAATTTGAACACATAAGCCTAATATGATATACCATGGTTTAATGTTGGATACTATTGTATAGTAAAGCCTTCTGTAAAGAAATGATAAGGTTACCCTCGACATGAAATAGTAGATCGGGTAATAGACGTTTGAAAACCATTTGGTCCGTTTCAGGCGGCCAAAGGTGATAAAATCAATAAAAACAATTATACCTAACAATAAAAAAATTGTTGCAAATACTCTCAAGGGGATCGAAATATAATTGGGAAGGTCAATTAAAGTGGCTGTTATACTAAACAACATGCTGAGGATAATAAAAATTATGAATCCCGCGAACGAGAAAATCACAAAGAATGTAAATGCAAAAACTAGGCTGCAGAGTTTGTCAAGTTTCATCAAATAGGGTGAATTGCTATTGCCCTTAATAAATGTGCTGAACCTGCCGCGGAAAGCTAATTTTTCCTGGTTGATTCCCTTAGGAAAAACATAATTCAGGCCAATCAGGCCAATCCAATATCCCCTTAAAATCAGGTGCAATAGAAATCCTTCAGCTAGGAAAAGTATTGCCAATCCAATACCTCCAGTAAGAAGAAGGACAATACCATGATTTAGTTTTGTTGCATACTCTAAGAAAGAATAAAAAGAATCCATGGTGTTCAGTAATCCAACAATCGCAATAAAAGCCCCGCCAGAAATAAGTATTTCTGCCTGCCAGCTTTCCTGTTGGAGCTTTTGTAACCAACCGGGGGTTTCACTTTCTTCTTGTTGTATTTTTTGATCTTCATTCATAGCGGAATGTAGAAAAAATACCCATCATTAAAAATTAAAGCAAAGGAACTTTCACCACTTCTTATTAACTTTGATTAAACTTCAATGCCATGAATATCCAAGCCGAAAAAACCGCAGTGATAAAAGCACTCGAGCAAACCAATGATGAAGCACTCATCAAAGCAATTCAGCAAATAATTGAATATTCCATAAAGCGAGATGAGGAATATTTGGGCATTGGTATAGATGATTACAACAAAGAATTAGATGATGCCTATGCAAGAGTTAAGGGGGGAAATTTTATTTCGCATGAGGATGCTGTTAAGCGTATTAAAGCGTGCCGATCAAAAGGAGAGTAAAATGTGATGACAATGCTTTTGATAGCATGGCCAATGCATTAAATTGGATAGGCAATGAATCCAATCAACACGCGGAGCAAGTTGAAATGGCTATTTTGGAAGCAATAGAAAAAGCAGCCATCAATCCTGAAAGATTCCCACCCGACAAGTATAAGCGAAACAACTCCGGCAACTTCCGTGCCTTTGAAACTCACAGCTACCGAATTTCCTTCTCCTACGATTAAATCATTTGGAAAGTATTTAAGGATGGCATTGATCTATCCAAAGGTCAGCATCAACATTTGGCGGTTGCGCGGATGTTTTACCGAAACGCGGCCATTACTATTTTGGATGAGCCCACCGCTTCCATTGACGCGGTGACGGAAGAAAAAATATTCAGTTCGCTCGAAAAAAATATGGAAGGCAAAACGGTGATCCTGATTACGCACCGCTTCAGCACTGTAAAAAATGCCGATAAAATTTTGATGCTGGAGCAAGGCAAAATCATTGAATAGGGATCACACAGAGACCTCATGTAACTGAAAGGGAATATGCCGACCTCTTCACGATGCAGGCCAAACGATATCTGGAGGAGGAAACAGAACCCGCCTGATTTACTTCTCCGGCATGACCATCGCAAGAATGATATACACCAAAACCCCGGTGCCGAACACAAACAGTGAGATCAGAAAAATTATCCGCATCACCGTGGGGTCCATATCGAAGTAGTTGGCTAAGCCACTGCAAACCCCAAAAATTTTCTTATCGCCTTTGGTTAGTTTCTTGATCATATTGAAGCAGATTGTTTTGTCAAAAATACTTTTGTTTTCGCGGAAAGAAAATTATACAAAACATCATTCTTTCAAAATATTCTAAAACGCTTAACGCTTTCAATCCTGCACTGACGGGATAATGAACCCCTTAACGGAACATTTAGCAACCATTCCACAACTCGTCTATACTTTAGACGCGTCAAGTAAAATATAATGAAACCAGCGTGGCTATGTCTGGTTGCGCTTTTTATCGGAATTAATGTTCAAGCACAAACTACCGTCTTCCCTTTTGGTTCATCGTGGCAATACCTCGATGATGGCACCGATCAAGTTACTGCCTGGAGGTCGGTTAGTTTCAGCGATGCGAACTGGAAGTCTGGCCCAGCACCTCTTGGGTATGGCGAGGGCGATGAAGCCACAGTAGTCAATGGCGGTTACATCACTACTTATTTTCGTAAAGTAGTCAACATCCAAAATCCGGAACAATACGCCAAATTTATTTTAGAGTACAAGCGAGATGACGGGGCAATTGTTTTTATCAACGGCACTAAACGGTCGAGTTCCAACATGCCAACAGGCACCATAACCTACCTCACCCATGCGTCAACCATAACCACCGATGATGGCAACACCATCAGGAGGATTAAGCTAAACTCCAACGCTTTTGTTAACGGTGACAACACTATTGCTGTGGAAGTCCACCAGGCTGTTGATGCAATTGTTGACCTGTCATTTGATTTGCGGCTTTTCGCCAACTTAGCTCCGGTGGCGCGGGCAGGAAGTGATAAGACAATCACCCTCCCAACGAATTCAATTACGCTGGATGGAGGAGCATCGACAGATGCCGATGGTATTATTAAAAAGTTTTTATGGACTATGGTTTCCGGACCAACTTTGGGGTCGCTCACCACGGCCGCAACGGTAAGTGCCACGGCTTCCGGGTTGTCGGAAGGCGCATACGTTTTCCGGTTAACCGTAACCGACAATAATGGTTCAACAGGGTCAGACGATGTTTTCGTAAATGTTAATCAACAAAAGCCAACATTATTTGTTGAGTGGAAAAACATTGCCCTTCCTGCTGATGGCCTTCCCGATGGCAGGCGTTGGGCCAGCGATAGATTAAGAAGCAGCACGGCCTTTGGTGCTTTTAGCCGTGTCATTTCAAATGATAAATTGAAGATTGCCGTAGACTCTCAGATTCCTGTCGATCCAATGGTGAGCAGTTCCAAATACCATTACCGGGCCGAGTTTACAGAATGGCCCTGGCGAATCAACTTGCCCGAAGGCACTGAACAGTGGTTTGGTTGGTCATATCATTTCCCTGCCGATTATGTGCGGGCTGTGTCGCCCATTTCTATTTTTCAGAATCATGCTGGCGGTACTAATTCTTCCCCGGCATTTCAACTGGAGTTGACTAAACCAGGCCAGTTGGCTGGTGCATTAGGTGGGGAAATTCAGGTGATTAATAATTGCAGTTCGCCCAAGGTTCGAAAATTAACCAGCATCCGGCCCAACCCAGGAGATCGGATTGATATAATTTGTCATGTGGTGCATGCCCTCGATGCGAATGGCCTGCTTGAATTTTGGATCAATGGAATT
This sequence comes from Bacteroidota bacterium, assembly GCA_043767095.1. Taxonomy (GTDB): domain Bacteria; phylum Bacteroidota; class Bacteroidia; order Cytophagales; family Cyclobacteriaceae; genus ELB16-189. Next base: position 12,401 of record JAYUHI010000512.1, on the reverse strand, counting down.
AAAATCCATGAGCAGATTGGCAGCACAATCTATCCGGCCCCAGAAAACTGGGGAGGGAATAATAAATGGGGTATTTATCATCACACATGGACAGACCCCACCATGGTTTTGCAAAACATTGCAGCCGGCCACACAAAGTTTGAGTTGCTGATGGGAAACTTAAGGCAAATAACCCGCTCACCTGCCGATGCCGGATATTTATCGGATTCAAAAGCAATAGTGGATCCAGCGAAGGATTTGGATGTGGCCCCGTCCTCTGCAAGAACCAATCCTATTGAGTTGGCCAATCCTACAATGAAACAAGAAGGTGAATATGTATTCTCTGTTTATCCTTTGCCAGTAGTTCGTGGTCAAGAGATCAATATCAGAGGAAAATCCCACCAAACTTTTGAAATGACATTGATCAACCAAACGGGACAGACAATAAATAAATTCACTATTCATGAATCAGCCACCATTAGCACGATGGATATGCCAGTTGGGCTTTACATCTTTTATGGTGAGTCGGAAGGAAATAAGCAACGAAGCAAAATAATTATAATTGAATAAAACATATGAACAGCCATGTTGAGCTTTCAATGTTTGTAGATGGCAGGCGTAGTGCAAAGCAGGTAAACCCTTCTTTTTTCAACAATACTTTATTTATGAAAACTAAGTCTTACTGTTTGTGGGCTTTGTTAGGTGTATGTGCTGCATTAACGGCATTTACTTTTTCCGGAAAAGAACCGGTGCGGCACCTGGTGGTATTTAAATACAAAGCCACCGCCTCACCCGAACAAATAATGGAAGCAACACGCGCCTTTCGGGATTTGAAAGAAAAAATTCCAGGGATTATTTCCTTTGAGCATGGCGACAACATTAGCACCGAGAAAAAGGATCTCGGGTTTAACCATGTTTACCTCTTTACTTTTGAAAGTGCGTCAGCCCGCGATGCCTACGTGCCGCATCCCGATCATAAAAAATTTGGGGAACTGTTGGGCAAAATAGCGGTGGTGGAAGATGTGTTTGTGGTAGATTTTGTTTCGCAGTAATCTGCAAGTCATTCGAATCCAAAATCCAGCTTCCTCCAATGGGGGAAGCTGGATTGTTGCGTACAATTATATCCTCCTTTGGTTCCCGATAGTTGACCGGAAATTGATACCTTGCAAGCCTTTCACAGTAGAAAAGAACAGGATTGCTAAACTAATCGGATAAACCCCAATTCAAAATATGTCAAGACCCCAGGAAACGTTTAATAAAAAAGAATTAGAAAAACGAAGACTCCAAAAGCGCAAGGAGAAGGAGCAGCGAAAAGAACAACGAAAGGCGGAATCGAAAGAGGGGAAAACCCTTGACGATATGATTGCTTACGTAGATGAAAACGGCAACATTTCATCTACTCCACCCGACCCAACCAAAAAGAGAATCGTCAACGAAACAGACATTGATATTGGCGTTCGCAACACGGGAAACAGCGTGCATGGCGTTGGCCAGGGCCCACGCACGGGCAAGGTTACTTTCTTCAATCGCTCTAAAGGTTTCGGATTTATTAAGGATGCAGAATCTGGTGAAAGTGTGTTCGTTCACACTAAGGCCCTTGAAACCGATATCCAGGAAAACGACAACGTTAGTTTTGAAATCGGAAAGGGTTTTAAAGGGTCTGTTGCCTTGCATGTGCGGGCAGTTTGATTAATTGTCAATCCAATTAAAAGCCTTCGTGATATTAATCTCGAAGGCTTTTTCATTTAGGCTCGCTGACAGAATTTCCCGCTTGCCCCCAAGAGGAGAACCTGCTTTGAAGGAACTATGCCCACGCGATATCATAGCCAATCCATATAAAAAAAGAAAGCTGGATTTAAACTCCAGCTTCCTTAGTCGGGGCGACAGTCCCGAACTTATCGGGAGAACCTACGACCTTGGCGCGCAGCGCGCCACGCGCTACCCGGTCCAATCTACACCTAAGTCAATCAAAAATCTTTTGGCTCCCCGTTTCTTGATCCTGTTTTCCAATTGCACGGCCTGAGAGCGCGTAGAAAATGCTTGGCTCCAAACCAGAGTCCAGGGAATACCTGTTGATGTGAATGGCACGTATCCTTGATTATGATAAGCGAGTCTGGCAAGAAGGTTTTCTGTGCTTCCCGTGTAGAATTTGCCAAGCACTTCACTAAATAAAATATAGGTATGATATGATCCCATAAATGAAGGAAGCTGGATTTACATTCCAGCTTCCTTAGTCGGGGCGACAGGATTCGAACCTACGACCTCCACGTCCCGAACGTGGCGCGCTACCGGGCTGCGCTACGCCCCGATTTCCATTAAAAGGGCTCAAAAGTAATAAAGATTGGTTGCGTTGAGTCTGATCCTCCTTTACATCTGGAAGTTTACTTTAAATACGCAGCAACTTTAGCCGTCCAAACTAACACTCATTTTCTTAATTTTTTTTTGGATGGGTAAAAAATTACCCTACATCCTTCTAAAAAACAATTTATTTTTACAATCATGATTAAAAAATACCCTACTTTAAACAAATTATATTAAAAATATTTAAAGTAGGGTGATAATTTAACTGGCATGTGTTTTATTTGAGCGAAAATTGAAACAGGCAGTTAAAAATTAAACCACAAACAGATGAAAAAATCAATTTTACTCTTAATCCTTTTAATTGGGGTATCCGTGCTGGCTCTATTTATGCCAGCTGTTCCAGGGCCAATTGTTACAGAAGGAATCAATTCAGGTGACGTAGCCTGGATGCTGGCAGCCACAGCCCTTGTTTTGCTAATGACCCCTGGCCTAGCTTATTTCTACGGGGGAATGATCGACACCAAGAATATCATTTCAACCATGCTCCAAAGCTTTATAGCTATGGGGGTTATTAGTATTCTTTGGATTGTTGTTGGCTTTAGCCTTGCCTTTGGAGATTCTATTGGTGGGTTCATTGGCGATCCCAGAACGTTTTTCATGTTCAACCATGTGCTCGATGGAAAACCCTGGTCGCTTGCGCCAACCATTCCGCTGGTTTTGTTTGCGTTCTTCCAGCTCAAATTTGCCATCATCACTCCGGCTTTAATTACCGGAACGTTCGCAGAGCGGATCAAATTCAAATCGTATATCCTTTTCCTGGTACTCTTCTCGCTTCTTATTTATGCTCCTCTTGCCCATTGGACCTGGCACCCCGATGGTTTCCTTTTTAAAATGGGCGTTCTTGATTTTGCAGGCGGAACGGTTGTTCACATGTCTGCAGGGTTTGCAGCTTTGGCAGCTGCTATTTTCCTGAGGACTAAGAATGAAGTGAAAACGGCAATATCCCCGGCTAACATTCCATTTGTATTGTTAGGCACAGGATTATTATGGTTTGGATGGTTTGGGTTCAACGCAGGTTCTGCTTTAAGTGCTGGGGTTCTCGCAGCCTCTGCTTTTGCAACAACCAATACGGCTTCTGCAGCAGCAGGCCTGTGTTGGGTATTGCTTGATTCAGCCAAGGGTAAGAAGCCTTCGGCTTTAGGATTTTGCATTGGTGCGGTTGTAGGGTTAGTGGCCATTACGCCTGCTGCCGGCTTTGTAACTATTCCTTCCAGTATTTTCATCGGCACCGTTGCCAGTTTAATCAGCAATATGGTGGTCAGCTGGAAATCAAAAACTTCATTGGCCGATACACTCGATGTATTCCCTTGCCACGGTGTGGGTGGTTTGGTTGGAATGGTGATGACCGGGTTGCTCGCCAACACAGCCGTGAATGCAGCCAACACAACAGGCAACGGTTTATTGTACGGTGAGTTTGGTCTCTTTAAAGTTCACATGATTGGATTGGCGATTGTAATTGTCTTCACGTTCGTTGGGGCATTTGCAATACTTAAAGTGACTAACCTGATTCTGCCAATGAAAGTGTCTGAATCAGACAAGAAAGTTGGACAGGATATGACCCAGCATGGTGAAAACCTTTACCCTGCCGGGCTGACTCTGGCCAAGGAGCCTGTGCCACCCGTTACCAGCTATTGGCTTAACCCCGAAAAGGCAATTTAAATGAAAGTGAAAAGCGCTTGGATGTTGATTCACCCAAGTGCAGGCAGGGTGTAGAAGACCCTGCCACATCACTTGAGCTTATTGTTAACTAAAACACAAACAAAAATATGAAAAACTTAAAATTATGTGGTTACACTACCATCGCACTTATTCTTTTAACCGTAGGCCGGAGCCTGGCACAGGATGTGGCAGTGGCCTCCGCTGCCAAAGTACTCCCGGATGCTGCAATTCTTGACGTTGGGGAGACACAAGCAGTTCCAGTTGAAGAAGCTGAAGGAAAACTCTCTTTCTCAGGTTATTTTGATACTTATTATTTTGCTAACCTTAACAACCCCAGTTCCAGAAACAGCTTGGGAAGTTCTGGCATCAGCCGTGGGTTTGACCGGTACACGGGCCAATTTCAATTGGGTATGTTTCTCACCCGAACATCTTATGCCTACAAGAATACGGAAGTAGTTGGTGAGATCGGTTTTGGCCCTAACGTAGAGTATGGAAGTTATGGTAATGACTTTCGCTACAAGTGGGGAACAACGGTGGCCAATAACACATACTCTTCGATCATGATAAAACAAGCCTATATTAACTATAAGCCAACCGAAAAACTCACCATCACAGCCGGGCAGTTTGGTACACATATCGGCTATGAGTATATCGATGCTCCGCTCAACTTCCACTATTCCATCAACAACACTTTCAATGCGGGCATTCCATTTTATCACCTTGGTTTGAAAGCAGCCTATGCATTTAATGATAAAGTTTCCCTGATGGGTGGATTGGTCAATGGAACAGACAACATCAATGATAATAACCGAGGTAAAAGTTTTATTGGTCAGCTCATGGTAATACCAACAGATGGCCTTACTATTTACTTCAATACCATTCAAGGCAATGAGGCTAACGTTCGAGCCAACGGACAAGACACAACTTCATATTTTGGTGTTCTTGATTTGGTAGCAACCTATCAAGTCAATAGTAAGCTATCGGTCAGCACCTGGTTGATGATGGGTACCCTGAAAGGGGAGAACCAAGGCGGTACTTATTTTGCCAAGGCTGCTCATTGGGGTGGGGCCAATCTGTATCTGGCTTATAAAATTACCGACATGTTTTCGATAGGAACGAGGTTGGAATATTTCGATAACACCAATGGAGTGCGAGGATTATTAACCCAGGGCAAGGGCACGGATGTTAAAACTTACACCCTAACTGGAAACTTTTCGCTGGCCGATGGCCGGCTATTGTTGAAGCCGGAGTTCCGCTTCGATGATTTTAAGAAGTTTACCTCTTCCTCAGGTGAAGATAATATTCAGCAATTTTTGGATTCGGATGGGAACTTTTCCAAGCATACGCAGGCAACAATCGGAATGGCAGCCATCTACAGGTTTTGAATAAATATGAATATGCAGAAAAGCGGCTATGCACTCAAGTAGCCGCTTCTGTTTTTTTACCACATGAAACAACCGCAAAGCAAAGCACCCCCTGGCAATATGAAACTTAACGGTTTACCGCTGTCTTATTGAAAGATTCAGGATCTAATCTAAATCCAACTCCAGCACCATAAAACCAAAAACGATACCCTTCGGCATGGCGATTTCCGGCATATAGGTCAAATTGGAAACGAGGGCGTAGCAGGTAAGTCACACCGCCATCAATTGATAACGGATACTCATGACTGTTAAAAATGGAATAAACTTCCAAAAAATAGCCAAGCCGGTGCGTGTGAGCAAAACTGGTTGATGTGGACAACAGGTAATCAACTTCACCGCTTTTGTTCCACAGTATTCCGGTATTGTAGTTGAAAAACACCTTCTTGTGCAGGGTGTTGTTGAATAGGAATATCAACGAATAGTTCATGAGCGTGAAGTTGGCCTCTGTCTGGCTTACATTCTTACCATCACCAAAGGGAAGGGAAAATTCTGGTTGGATGGCTACGGATGGCCTCCCATTTTTTTCTTCCAGAATCCGGTATTTAACGGACAGAGTGGTAATCAATGTTTTATCGTTCCACTTTTTTTCGACTGAGTCTATTGAGGTGCTGGTGAAGCCAACCCGAAGTTCAGATTTACGATTCAGGCCAGTTCGGAAAAGTAAATTGGGTGCAGAGAATTCATGTATGAAATCGCTTCGACCCCACTCCGCGCCCAGTTCAAACTGGTAGTGGTTAGGAAGAACGGTTGTGGGCAGGTTCGAAACATCGGGGCGGTCAATAGAAAGGTTCTCAAATTTTTTATCCTGAGCCCCGGCCAATACACATAGCCCAACTGAAAAGGTAAGGAGTCCTATTTTTTTTCTCAGAACATCCATCCCAGCTTCAGACCAAGAACACAGGTTTTTCCATTGGCATTCGCATAAAAATCAGAGTTGTATACATTTTTGGTTCCCCAGGTTCCATAAAAATGGATTTGAAATAAGCAGGCATTGCCGGCATTGATGTCAATGCCCGCACTGGCTGTTATCGATAAGTCGCTTTTATAGTAACGATCGTTTTGCAACTCCAAAACATGAAAGCCGTCTTCCACGCTATACTGTACAAATTTTGATTTGAAATTATGCATTGGAGCGATACCTACACTGCCTTGAAACCTGGTGTTCTTAATTACCTCTCCACTTCTTACAATTACAGCAATTGGAACTTCAAGTGCATGCAACTTGATACGCGCACGATAAGTGGAATCAGGATCGCCTAAGGTCTTGTTAAGATCCGGTGTGATAATTCCGCTGCCTTTTTGCTGGTATTGAATTCCCACAATTACCCCAAAATTCTTATGGAAAAAGTATTCCACTTTAGCTGAGGCACCAACAGAAGGCTTCCAGAAATAGGTGTTTGGCAGGTTGTCACCTTTTATTGTAGTCCAACTGTTATTAAAAGTTATTCCCCAGTAAAGTTTTTTGTCCCAAATACTTTTCTTCAGTAGAGTATCCAACTTCGTTTGGGCATGAACCCCCGCGACTAATACAGTCAGCAGTAGTGCCATGTTGTAATTTTTAGCCTTCATAGTCTTCATAATCATTTTTTATAATGTCTTCGGCTGCTACAGAAATCGTATTGCGGTAGCCCCACTGAAATACCAGTGGAAAAATCAATAATGTGAGAATGGTTGCACTGATTAACCCGCCAATCACCACGATAGCCAAAGGCTTTTGAGTCTCTGACCCAATACCCGTTGATATTGCCGCAGGGAGTAATCCAATAGCCGCCATAATGGCCGTCATTACTACAGGCCTTGTTCTTTCTTCAACTCCTCGGTCAAGCGCTGCCCGCATCGGCATTCCATTGTCCAGGTTTTTTTTGAATACTGAAATGAGGATTACACCATTTTGGATACACAATCCAAATAATGCGATGAACCCAATGCCAGCTGAAATGCTGAAAATAGTTCCGGTGACATGCAGGGCAAGTATGCCTCCAATCATGGCGAAAGGAACATTCACAAGAACTAACCCTGCATCGCGCACATTTCCAAAAGCAACAAACAGAAGGAAGAAAATTGCCACCAGGCAAATGGGCACAACATCTTGCAGCCTGTCCTGCGCGCGCACCTGGTTTTCAAACTCACCGCTCCAGGCAATACTATATCCGCGTGGGATGGTTACCAGGGCATTTACTTTTTCCTGGGCCTCGGCAATGGTGCTGCCCAAGTCGCGTTCACGAATGGAGAACTTGATTGCGATGAAACGTTTATTGTTGTCGCGGTAAATGAAAGCCGGGCCTGTTTGCGCCTTGATTTCAGCAATTTCTTTGAGGGGCACTTTGTTTCCCTTCAGCGAGGGCACTTTCAATTCCTTGATTTCGCTTTCCGACTTTCTGTACTCACCCTCATACCTCACCCGCACATCAAACTTCTTCTCTTGTTCAAAAAACTTAGTAGCTGTTTTCCCACCCACGGCCATTTCAATCACAGCACCGGCATCGGCAATAGTTACTCCATAAGCGGCCATTTTAGATTGGTTCATGACGATGCTCAGTTCGGGCTGTCCTATATTTCGCAGGATTCCCAAATCTTTCACGCCACGCACAGTTTTTAGAATGGCTGCGATGGAATCGGCCTTGGTGTTCATTATTTCCAGATTGTCGCCAAAGATTTTCACGGCTAAGGAAGCGTTGATACCGGCTACGGCTTCGGCCACATTATCAATAATAGGCTGGGAATAGTTATACACCACACCCGGGTATTGTCGTAGTTTTTTGTCCATCTCCTCCACCAATTGTTCCGTGCTTATGTCACGCTTCCAATCCTTTTGTGGCTTAAGGTTAACCTGGCACTGCACATAGAAAAAACCAGAAGGGTCGGTACCGTCATTCGAACGACCGGTCTGAGACAACACAGACTCTACCTCATCAAATTCATTTAACTTCTCTCTAAAAATATGGACCAATTTTACTGTTTCATTAATGGAACTGCTCATCGGCAATTTGGCTTCAACCCATAAAGCGCCTTCGTTCAACGTTGGTAAAAATTCAGAACCCAGGAATTTGAACGAGAAAACACTGCCAATCAAAATAAGCAGGGCAACAGTAAAACTTCTTTTCTGGTGGTCTATGGTGTACAAAAAACCTTTTGATACAATGCGATTGAAAAAGTTTACAACGGGGTTATGCCTTTCTTTCACATTTTTGTCGAACAGGATGTGGCAAAGCACGGGCACCAACGTGAGTGTAAAGAATAATGCCCCGATCAAAGCAAAACCAAGTGTGTAAGCCAACGGGGAGAAAAGTTTTCCTTCAACCTTTTCAAATGAGAAGATGGGGATTAGGCTGGTGATAATAATGAGTTTTGAAAAGAATATGGCTTTGCCCAATTCACTTCCGGTATTTTTCACCAAACCAATTTTTGAAAGGCTATTAAACTGGTGCATGCCTAAATCTTTGGCCCGGTGGGCGAGCAGAACAAAAATCCCCTCCACCATAACCACAGCGCCATCAATGATAATCCCAAAATCTATGGCACCCATAGAAAGCAAATTGGCCGACATGCCTTTGAATTTTAAGCACATGAAAGCAAACAGCAAGGAGAGAGGAATAATAATAGATACAATAACGGTGCTCCTCCAATCAAGCATAAATAGAAACACCACAAACGTCACTAACAATATGCCTTCCACGAGGTTGCCTAATACGGTCTCACGGCAGTAGTCCATAAGTTTATCCCGGTCATAGAAAGTCACCATCTTAATATCGGTTGGTAAAACTTTCTCGTTGATTTCAGCAATCTTGGTTTTTACCCGTGCCAGAATTTGAGCAGGGTTTTCACCTTTCCGCATCACAATTATCCCTTCAACCATATCATCGTTTTCGTCCAAACCTACCTGGCCAACTTTAGGCAACGAGCCTTCTCTTACAGCCGCTACATTTTTCACGAGCACGGGCACGTCACCTATGGATTCAATCAAAATATTTTCTATGTCCTGTATGCTGGCCAATAAACCAATACCCCGGACCACGTAGGCTTGTCCATTTTTTTCGATGACATCACCGCCAACATTGATATTACTTTTTGCGATGGCTTCATATACTTCGAGCGGTGTGATATCATATTTGCCCAACATGAGTGGGTTCACATTTACCTCATACACTTTTCTGCTCCCGCCAAAAGAAACAATATCCGCCACCCCCGGCACGGCCCGCAACTGCCGGTCGATTACCCAATCCTGCCAGGCCAGCAGTTCAGGGGTTTTCCTGTCGCTCTTTAATGTATATCTGAAAATCTCTCCCGTTGGGCCGTAAGGTGGCTGCACATCCGGTTCAACACCATCAGGCAAACTCACATTCCGCAGCAGGTTGTTTACCTGCTGGCGTGCATAAAAATCATCTACATCATCATCAAAAATTATTTTAATGACGGATAGCCCAAACATGGAGATGGAACGCACACTTGTTTTCCGCTGCACCGAATTCATAGCCACCTCAATGGGTATGCTCACGAAGCGTTCAATCTCTTCAGCGCTGCGTCCGTTCCATTGCGTAACGATTATAATTTGTGTGTTGGTAACATCAGGGAAAGCCTCAAGAGGTGTTTTGATGTAACTCCAAAGACCAACGATTATAAGAAGCGCGGTTGTGAAAAAAGTGAAGAACCGGTTCTTCAGCGAAAAGGAAATGATTCCCGATACGAATTGATTCATCTTGAATTGCCGGTTAATCGTTCAATGCATCATAAACCAACAATTGGAATTTCACCATCACCTGTTCGCCTTCTTTCAGGCCCGATTCCAAATAGGTGATGTCCTGGTTCTCTTTGTAAATAATAATTTCACGCGTTTCAATAATATCATCGGCTATGTAAACCATCACGAAGTATCGACTTTTATCAAAAATTACTGCGTTGGAGGGTATGGCAATTTTCTTTATCGGTTCCGTGTAGTGCACCAGTACTTTGGCAAACATTTCGGGCTTCAATTCATAACCCGGGTTTGACAATACCACCCGCGCCTTAACAGTCTTGCTCTCCGCATCCATCAGGCTGAATATTTTATCAATCTTTCCATTAAAAATCCTATCGGGATAAGAGATCGTAGTGATTTGTGCTTCAAACCCTTCCCGGATGTGTTGAATATCAGATTCATAAATGTTGGCCATAACCCAAACATCATCCAGGTTGCCCACTAAGAATACGGGACTTATGTCTTCTGTACGCAGTTCCATATTCAAAGCAATATTTTTATGAACGATTACACCGGATACAGGTGATTTGATGGGATAGATAGATTCCTTTCCTGCGCCATACATATCCAACACTTCCCGAATCCGTTCCAACTCACCTTTGGCGCTCTCTAACTCTTTTCTGGCATTGATTAGTTCGACTTCAGATATGTTTCCTGTTTTGTAAAGGTCTGCGGCAACCTGAGAGTTTTTTTCCGCCACCCGAAGTTGAGCCTCTGCCGCAATCCCTTCACTATTGAAACCGGCAATCTCCGGGCTTCGAATGATAGCCAGAATCTGTCCCTTCTTCACCTTGTCGCCTAACTCAACAAAAAGTTCGCGCACAAATCCACCGGCCAGGGGAAACACCCGGGCCACTTTGTCTTCGTTAAAACTTATTTTACCTGTTAAGGCAATTTCAGTTTCCACGTACCGGGTTTGAACGGTGGCCAGTTCTTTTCCGTTGGAAATAGTTTCGGTTAGCTTGAATGGTGCCTGGACGGGTTCACTTTCTTTTTTGCAGGAAGTCAGTAAACTTAAAACCGCAATAATGATAAAGAATGTTTTTTTCATAGTTAATGAATTATTTCTTTTCCGATGGTGAAATTCAATTGGTTGATGGAGCGCTGGTAGGCGTTCTTTAAATCTATGTACTGGGTTTTATTGATGATGTAAATACGCTGCAGGTCAATAAACTCCAACAGGTTGATATTTTTCTTAGAGTAGTTTTCAATGGCGTTGGTGTTGAGTTCTTCTGTTTGCTGAATGAAGTCGGCTGAATAATCCTGATAGCCTTGGCGCGTGTTGATGAACTGTTCATACGATTTATAAACTTCGTTCCGCACTTTGTTTTCGATCAACGCGGATTGAAGTTCGGCCTGTGTGATTTTTGTTTTGGCCAGTTGTATGTTGCCCTGGTTGCGGTTGAACAATGGCACATTAAACTCCAACTCAAATCCCTGATAAGGCCGAACCCAGTTGCTTCCGCGGTCGTGGGGTTGGTAGCCAAAATCCAAATCAGGATAAACATTGGAACGCTCCAGTTTCAGGTTTCGGTTTTGGTAAGCCACTTGTTTGATGGTGAGCAAATAATCGGGACGGCATTTCAACGCTTCATCAATCAACAAATACAATGCGCCCGCATCGTTGTTGGGCAGCACTTCATTGGTTGTTTTTATGACGACATTCTCGCGAAGGTTTAGCAACATCCGCATCTGGCTCATTTCTTCCAGTACTTCATTTTTGTTTTGCGTGGATTCTGTTTTCACCGTAATCTGTTCCGACTTCAATCGCAGCACTTCATTAGCTGCCATCGCCCCAACCCTCAAACGTTCTTCAGCACTTTGAATGAGTTGGTCATACCGCTGAAGGGTTGTTTCATACAATTCTTGCTTTTGCTGTGCTGCCTGGAGTGCGTAGAAATGTTCACCCGCATCATACATTAGGCATCGTATTACGTCCTGCAATTGAAGATTGCTCAGTTCAACCCCAAGTTTTGCGAGCTTAATGGTGTTGGTATATTTCCCGGCTATTTTGAAGGTGTACTCTACCTGCAGCAATTTTTGGTTAGCCAGGTTGAGATACCGGTTTTGTTCAATGCTGTACAAATCCTGATTCCAGACAAAGTTGGGATTGCCCCACAGCCTGGCTTGAGTGAGTTCAGCACCGGCAGCCTCAACATCGTAATAGCTGGACAGCAGGGTGATGTTCGCTTTGAGCAATATCATTTTAGCCTGCTCAAAACTTAGGCTTACCTCGATGGCTG
>JAYUHI010000511.1:0-7249 GCA_043767095.1 Bacteroidota bacterium | reverse complement strand
CATCGCCCATGGGTTCAACCAGAAAGGCCATCACAGCTTTGCCTAAAAAGTTATACTCATGTTGAGGCCGTTGATTTTTTATTGCCGGTTGAGACCGGATAAAGGAGATCACAGCGGTCAAATCATCATCGCTTAAATCATAGAAGGGCATGAAATCAAGAACGGCTTTGCCATCATATCGAATGCCATAGCGAAGCGTCCTCGCGATTTCGCCATCTGTTCGCTTTCCTATTCCCGTTTCCATGTCGTTAGTGATATTGGGTGCGTACATGGTTCCAATGGGAAGATGAAAAGTAAATCCTCCGCTCAGCGGAACCTCTTCCCCCTTCTCTACCCTTAAAAAATCATCCATAGGTGCATGGCAGAAGGCACAGTGCGCTGGTCCGTTTACAATGGCCTTCCCTCTGGCAATTACAGCCGAATCCATACTGGCTTTTATATCCGGATACGGTGCTTCAAAGGTTCGGTCTTTACGGATGAAGACCAGCGATACAAAGCCGATCACCAAAACGATAATCGCAATAAGCAGGGTTTTAAGGATTTTTTTTATCATGGGATAGGAATTTGATTTCAATCTATACTAAGAATATATTTCAGTCAAGTCTCTTTATAAAAAAAGTGGAAATGTAAAACTTGAGGATTGTTGGCCGGATGGGTAAGGGGAGCCCTTTCCCCGATTCCTGGGGCCATTTTTCGTGCTGTCAATTCATATTTCTTTCTACCTTTACCGGCTAACATAACCACTTACGACCGATGAAGTTTATCGTTAACTCCAACTATCTATTAAAGCAACTTTCGAATATTAATGGCGTCATCACCACCAACCCGGTGGTTCCCATTCTCGAAAACTTCCTTTTTGAAATTGATAAAAACAAACTCACGGTCACCGCCTCAGATTTGCAGACGTCCATGATTACCGAACTTACGGTGGAGTCAAAAGAGAAGGGCAATATTGCGGTGCCCGCGAAAATTTTGCTTGATACGTTAAAGAATCTACCCGATCAGCCCGTTACTTTTTCTATTGACGAATCCACCTATTCCATTGAGATCAGTTCAGACAATGGCCGCTATAAACTGGCCGGTGAGAATGCCACTGATTTTCCGAAAGTGCCCACCGTGTCGCAGGATTTTTCGGCAGTGCTCTCCAGCGATGTGTTTGCCCGTGCAATCAACAACACCATTTTCGCCACCAGCAATGATGAGCTGCGGCCTGCCATGACGGGCGTGTACATAAACCTGGGCGAAAAAAATACGGCCTTCGTGGCTACCGATGGTCACCGCCTGGTGCGCTACCGCAGAACCGATGTTACTTCTGAAAACGGCAACGCCATCATCATTCCGCGCAAGGCCCTCAATCTGTTGAAGACAACTCTGCCCGCAGAAAACACCGATGTGAGCATCGACTTCAACATGTCGAATGCGTTTTTCAGGTTTGCCAACATCCGCATGGTTTGCCGTTTGATTGATGAACGCTTCCCCGATTATGAAAATGTGATCCCGGCCTCGAACAATATTAAGATGACCATCAACCGGCTGGAGTTTTTGAGTTCGCTTAGGCGGATTTCCATTTACGCGAACAAAACCACTCACCAGGTGCGTTTGAAAATTACAGGAAGTGAACTGCAGGTATCGGCTGAAGATCTGGATTTTTCCAACGAAGCCAATGAACGATTGTCGTGCGAGCACGAAGGCGAAGACATTGAGATTGGATTCAATGCCCGCTTTCTCCTGGAAATGCTGGCCAATCTGGATTCCGAACAAATTAAAGTCAACATGTCGGCCCCCAACAAGGCGGGGGTTATCCATCCCGTAGAGAAAGACAATAACGAGGACATCCTCATGCTGGTGATGCCGGTGATGCTGAATCAATACGTTTGATTTTAGATTTTAGATTTGTGATTTTGCATCAGCAATCTCAAATCCCTGCCTGCCGGACAGGCAGGTAAACTCTCAAATCTAAAATTCCTTGAATGAAATTCTATCTCATAGCCGGTGAGAAATCTGGCGACCTGCACGGCAGCAATTTAATCAAGTCGCTGGCCAGACTAAATCCGGTCGCACAATTCAGAGGTTTTGGTGGAGACGAAATGCAAAAGGCCGGCATGGATGTGCAGGTGCATTACCGGCAGATGGCATTTATGGGAGTCGTTCAGGCCGTGCTCAATATCCGAAAGATTTCGCAATGGCTTTCTTTCTGCAAGAAGGATATCCAATCCTTCCAGCCCGATGTAATTATTCTTATTGACTATGGCGGCTTCAACATGCGGGTGGCGCGGTTCGCCAAAAAAAACGGGTACAAAGTATTTTATTACATCTCTCCGAAAGTGTGGGCGTGGAATGTGAAACGCGCCTTGAAATTAAAATCAACTGTGGACAGGATGTTTTGCATTCTTCCTTTCGAAAAAGAATTTTATAAATCCTTTGATTGGGATGTGGACTATGTGGGCAACCCGGTGCTGGATGCTGTGAAAGCTTTTAAGCCAAACCCAAATTTTCTTCACACTAACAACCTGACTGCAAAAGGAAAGCTAATTGCCCTGCTCCCTGGAAGCAGGAAAGTTGAGTTGGAAAAGATGGGCCCGTTATTGGTGGAGGTAATAGAAAAATTTCCGCACTATCATTTTGTGATTGCGGCCCTTGCAGAATTAGATCAGTCGCTCTATAAACCGTTCAGATCGTTCAACAATGTTTCATTTGTATTAGACACGACCTACGATTTACTAATGCATGCCCACGCGGCCATTGTTACCTCGGGCACTGCTACATTGGAAACTGGGTTGTTTAAAGTTCCACAATTAGTGGTTTATAAAGCCACAGCACTTGAGTATGCCATCGGCAGCAGGCTGGTAAAAGTGAAATATATTTCGCTCGTTAACCTGATCGCTGATAAACCGATACTGAGAGAATTTATTCAGCATGATGCCAATATTCAAAACGTGTCGGAGGAATTAAGGAAACTGGCAGAGGATTCAGACTACCGCCAGGTAATGACCGAAGGGTATGATGAAGTGTATGCCAAACTTGATCTGGGTTCCGCCTCCGACCTGGCTGCCACTAAAATGCTGGCTTATTTGAGCTAATGGGAGGGAAATTTTTGTTTCTTTCCAACTTACCAGTCGGAATACTGCTCTATTCAGGACCACTCTTTTTTGTTTTAATGTTTTGAATTACCTTCACGTACTTACAGATTCAAAATTATGAAAGCCATAAAATTTTCATTTTTTGCACTGGTAATCCTAACCGGGCAAACTTTTTATTCCTGTGTAACCGAGGATTTTAAGAGTAAAGAAACAGTGCTTGACTTGCCAGCCCAGCCTTTCAGCTATTTTATGGGCGCAAAAGATGAGTTGCCCACCCTGGGCCGCGTACTGTTTTATGATCCGCGCCTGTCGGCCAATAATTCGGTTTCATGTTCCAGTTGCCATAAACAGGCATTGGCTTTTTCGGATAACAGACGATTTAGCCTGGGATTTCAAAATAAATTCACGCTAAGAAATTCGATGCCCATCCAAAACATAGTATCCGGCATGTTCAATCCTGGCGGTGGCGGGATTGACTCAACATCCCTCCAGCCCACAGCTTTGTTTTGGGATGGCCGCCAGCATGACTTGCAAACCATGGTGATGGAGCCCATTCAAAACCATATTGAAATGGGTGTGAATGACCTGAACCAGTTGGCCGGTAAGGTGGCCAGTATTAGTCAATACCAGCCGTTGTTCACCGCTGCTTTTGATGGTGGCCAAATCACCCCCGATAATATTGCCATTGCCCTAAGCGCCTTTCTGGTGAGCATTAGAAGCAATCAATCCAGATTTGATGCGTCACTGTTGGGTTCGGGAGAGCTAACAACCCTTGAGGTTTTCGGTAAAGACTTATTTTTCGATAAGTACAATTGCAACAGTTGCCATCAATTGCAGCAACCATTTAACGGCTATCAATTGGCCGGGGAAGGCGGTTTGGCAGATATAGGCTTGGACAAAAACCCGCAAGATGAAGGGGCATTCCGGAGTACGGGCAATTCTTCAGACAAAGGCAAATTTAAAATACCATCGTTGCGCAATATTGCCCTCACCGCTCCATACATGCACGATGGCCGTTTCAATACACTCCAGGAAGTTATTGATCATTACAGCACCGAAATAGAGACTTCTGAAAATCTGGATGACCGCCTTCGCGATGCCAATGGAAGCGCCAGAAAATTCAACATATCCGATTCGGAGAGCAAGGCTATGATTGCGTTTCTGAATTCAATGACTGACCCGCACATGGTGGGCGACCTTAAATTTTCCAATCCGTTCCGGTTGAAATGATGAAGCCATTCCTGGTAGTTGCCTGTTTGCATTTCTTCTCTTGGGCGATGGCACAGACAAAAGATACTATTAGAGGAAACATCGATTACAGTAGGCAGTCGGGTAGTTTTTATTTTGATGAGGCTTCCTCCCGTAACTTCGATCAATATGTAAGCATTCAGGTAAACGAGTTGTTGCGGCAGTTGGTAAGCTTAAGCGATGAGACCCCGTCTGTGAGTAATCCATTCCTGGTGAACTATTCCTTCAACAAAACCTCCACCGGCATGGGTATGGGTTTTGGCCTGGGCTATGCCACATCGCACATAGAAGATGTTGATCAGGGCAATGAAAGGGAAACCAGCAACAGCAGCATTAATTTCCGTATGGGGTTTGATAAAAAATCAACTTTTGCCAAACGCTGGATGGTTGGTTTCGCAATTGATTTACTATTCACGCGCGCTAAAAGCAACACCCGGTCAACGCAGGGTACTTTTGAATTCACCTCCGACAATACCACCAAGGGTTGGGGCTTTGGACCCAGGGGTTTGCTGCTTTATAAATTAACAGAGAAAATTTATCTCGGCACGGAAACCAGTTGGTATTTTCAAAAGCAGAACACTGAATCAACAACGAAATTTACAGGGCTGCCAAGCGAAAAATCAGAACTCAAGAATTCTTCCTTTGCTATTCAAGTGCCGGTAGCGGTTTTTCTTACCCTGAAGTTTTAACGTCAGGCCACTTTCAACTTGCTGTAATGCGACTTATTGAATTTGTCTTCCGCGTAAGCGCGCGTGATGGTGAGTTTAGGTGAGCCTTTTTCGGAAGGCATTTCAAACATGGCATCGTTGATGATGGCTTCACAAATAGACCGCAATCCGCGCGCCCCCAATTTAAAATCCATTGCTTTCTCCACAATAAACTCCAGCGCTCCGTCTTTGAATTCCAATTCAACGTTTTCCATTTCAAACAGCTTCTTATACTGCTTCACCAAAGCGTTCTTCGGTTCAATCAGGATTTTTCGGAGGGCAGTTTTATCCAACGGATTAAGGAAAGAAACTACCGGCAAGCGCCCGATCAATTCAGGGATAAGGCCAAAACTTTTCAAATCCTGCGCGGAAACAAATTGAAGCAGGTTTTCATCGATGTCAATGGGGTGAAGCCCCTTCGCACTCACAAACCCCAAAGGCCTTGTGTTGAGCCTCCGGGCGATGAACTTAGATATGCCTTCAAACGCGCCCCCGCAGATGAACAGAATGTTTTCCGTATTCACGGTTATCATTTTTTGATCGGGATGTTTGCGCCCGCCCTGGGGTGGAACATTCACTGCTGTGCCTTCCAATAATTTCAACAGGGCTTGTTGAACCCCTTCACCGCTCACATCGCGCGTGATGGACGGATTATCGGATTTCCTTGCGATCTTGTCTAACTCATCAATGTAAACAATTCCTCGCTCGGCTGCCTCGGTGTTATAATCAGCTGCCTGCAACAGGCGGGTTAAAATACTTTCGACATCCTCACCCACATATCCGGCTTCGGTGAGCACGGTTGCATCGGCTATGCAAAATGGTACTTGAATCATCTTGGCAAGCGTGCGGGCCAGGTAGGTTTTGCCGGTGCCGGTTTCGCCTACCATAATAATATTAGATTTCTCAATCTGCACGTCACTGGATTCACTCTTGCGTTGCATCAGCCGCTTGTAGTGATTATAAACGGCAACCGATAAAACTTTTTTGGCCTGGTCTTGGCCAATTACATATTCGTCAAGGAATTTTTTGATCTCCTTGGGCTTGATGAGTTTGAAATTAGGAAGGCTTCCTACTTCGGTTTTATTTTTTTTCTCCTCCGAGAGGATTTGGTTTGCCTGGATAACGCACTTATCGCAAATATGGGCATGTATGCCCGAAATCATCAGGTCAACATCCTTCTTATTTCTTCCGCAAAATGAACAGGTTACGTCTGCAGCCATCTTCTAAATTATCATTTAGCCAATATTCAATTATCAATGAGAGTTTTTCCAAAACAAACGCGCCCCAAAAGTATTATTTAATCGGTCAAAAGACAATTGGCTGATTGATCATTGAACATTTGACAATTATCATACTTTTCTTTCCAGCACCTCGTCAATCAAACCATATTCTTTGGCTTCTGTGGCGCGCATCCAGTAATCTCGGTCGGCATCCTTTTCTATTTTATCGTATTGCTGGTTGCTGTGCTTTGCCAAAATAGTGTAGAGGTCTTTTTTTACTTCCAGGGTTTGCCTCAGCGAAATTTCCATATCCGATGCCTGGCCTTGCATTCCACTCATGGGTTGGTGGATCATGATCCTGGAATGGGGAAGGCCTGAGCGCTTTTTATCTGATCCTGAGGCCAGCAACACTGCGCTCATGGAAGCGGCCAAACCGGTGCAAATGGTTACGATGTCGGGGTTAACGTATTGCATGGTATCGTAAATGCCTAACCCGGCATACACCGAGCCGCCCGGACTGTTAATGTACATGATGATATCTTTTTTGGGATCGGACGATTCCAGGAAAAGAAGCTGGGCGGTGATCAGGTTCGCCACCTGGTCATCAATGCCCATGCCGAGGAAAATAATACGGTCAGAAATGAGGCGGGTAAAAACATCAATGGCGCGGAAGTTACCCGGGCGTTCCTCAATTACATATTGGGTCATGGCCTCAATTTTTTGGGCGTAGCTGTCAACTGTATTGCCGCTCATGCCCATGTGCTGAACTGCGTATTTCCTGAAGTCGTTTGGGTTATTCATATGGTTTTTATTTAAGACGTTTTTGGGGTGACTTTTAGTTCATCAAGTTTAGAAAAAGAATTCGGCAATAAAAAAGCCCGGCACCCTCTCCTTTGCCTGCCTGCCGGACAGGCCATAGCCGTCAGGCTAAGTTTTAAGTAATTGGTTTTGAAATGTGTATGGGAATAGAATCCCCTTTGGGATTCGTGGTCTT